>JBPETC010000177.1:0-10239 GCA_051710325.1 Symbiopectobacterium sp. | reverse complement strand
ACGCTGTGCAACCGATTGAAACGCCTCAATCGTAATCCGAAATGCACGATAGGCTTATCGGTACTTACATCAAACGTGAGTATTACGTTTGATGATGTATTAGGTTATTGAATGAATGAGCCCGCAGATTACTACAAGATTAATCGCATCCCGTTTGCAAGGCTTCCACGGTGTTGATGTTGACGGTAGGTTTCAGCTCTATCTAGTATTACCGAGCGATCGCCCTTCTTATAGCGTTTGATCATGCGCTCCACGCTGTTAACTGGTCCGATAATCATACGGGTAAATAGCAACATTAACAGCAAACTGATCACAAACAGTACCAGCGACTGCCAACCGAAAAACTTGCCACGCATCGGCGATGCCCTGTTTGCAATTACTACCCGCGAGAAAACACCACTTCACGCGTTATTTGCAGCAGTTGCACATTGGCCTGCGCAAACTGCGTCAATTGTTTCTGCGCAGCGTTAGTCGGCATGACTCTTGACACAATCAAGAGTCGCCAGCGCGGCAAGGTGTTGGCTTAGCTGTTGGTATGTATACGGTCAGGCAGGACATTTCTGTGCGCTTCCAGCATCTGCGCATATTGCTTGTGTTGGTTTTGGTAGAGGGTGACCAGCGTGCTGTCATCCAGCGCACAATATGACGATAGCTAAGTTCCATCATAGGCCAAAGCACCAGCAAGAACGCTATAATCTCTAATTGGCGCAGAGAGGGCGGAAACAGACGCCAGCGTTTTAAGGAAAGCATCTCGTTATTTATTCATCCACCATGATACTAACGAAGTTTCACAAAAGCGCAATATTTTCCCCTTGGCAAGCAGGGTAATGAAATCAATCAAGAGGTGAAGAGTAAAGAGTCAGTCGTTGCCCGGTTGAATCGCTGCTAACCGGAAAACTAAATAGGAGGTGCCTCACTCAACGTGTCGCCAGATATTTGATAAAGCTGCATGGCAGACTGTTATCGGTGTAGTGGACGATAGGCACCCTTTCTTGTGGCACCATTCGAAGTGTTATGGTGAGCGCAAAGCGACATCATTAATAGCGCACAATCATAATGAGGTGAATGAGTCACGCGGGATATTATGCACTATTCATGCCAGTTCGCAATGTTGCTTTTAACTAACTGATAAAAAATAACTTAAATTTACATCAGTCAGGTAAAGGAGGGGACATGCCTTTAGTAACGTTATTCTACGCCGCCGATCGCCAAAATTTGGCGTCAAAAAAAAGACGATTTATATCACTCAGCGTATCAATTCAATCAAATCAATCGATTAAGTGTCTCCAAACAGAAAGGTTAATAAAGCAAATTGTCGTTTTATCGCGATACACTTAACTTTCGCCGAGGATGACAAGCAGGTAACGTGGCGTTGTCATCAGATGAAAAGGGGGCTATTCACCCCCTTTTATAGTCAATATCCAGCTAACCCTTAGCCAAGCTGACGACGCGCGCTGCGGAATTATGCGCATACACGGACTGTCTACATCACTGTAGCGCGACCACTGTCGCTGGTGACTGCCGTGATACCATTCGGAGAACAGTTCGGATTCGCTGGATAGTTCTCGGTTACCTCCATAAAGTTATTCATGAAGCGTAGTGCGATCAGATGCTCATGCTTCAACGCTGCCAAATGGGCAGCATCGCGCACTTCAACGTGCCCTTCACCGTGAGAAACAGAGATTGGTATGCGCGATCCCCACCATGTCATTCATAAACACAATAACGGACTTTTGGTGACTTCAACCAGGCTAAAGCGTGCTTCAAAGCAGTCAGACAGGTTGCGAACAAAGCGCGGCCAGTGGTCTGCGCCTGGGATCAGCTCGCGCAGATTGGACATCATCTGGAAACCGTTACACACGCCGAGTACCAGCGTTTGCAAACGTTGGAAGAAAGAGGCAAACTCATCGCACGCCCGCGGTTTAAACAGAATGGATTTCGCCCAACCTCACCAGCATAGCACCCAATATATCGCCGTAAGAGAAGCCACCACAAGCAACCAACGCCTGGATGTCTTGAAGGGTGTTACAATAGCCTGCCAGTAAATTACTAATACTCACATCAATAGAGTAAAAACCGGCGCGATGGAACGCAGCCGCCATTTAACGTGAGAGTTTACGCCCTGCTCATGCAACACCGCCCCTTTAGGACGAACCCCTTTGACGATAAAGAGCGCAGAAATATCCTGCGCAGGATCGAACGTCAGTGAGACATTTAGGCCCGGATCGGTCTCATCCTGTTTAGCAGCATGTTCCTGATTAGTACAGTGCGGGTTGTCACGCAGGCGCTGCATCTGCCAGGTGCTTTCCGCCCACCTGCTGCGCAGCGTGGTGCGGCTCTCCTGATATACAACATCGTTGCCATGCATAATCACGAAGTGATTGCCCTTAGCGGTATGGCCTAAACGATGAACAATATCAGCTAAACCGTGATCGGCCACTACCTGTTCAACGTGCGCCAGACGATCGGTGGACACTTGAATCACCGCACCTAGTTCTTTGGTAAACAGCGAGGCAAGTGGATCGTTACCCAATACCGCGATATCAACCTCGATACCATAATGACCGGTAAACGCCATTTCTACCAGCATGTTACTACCAGACCACCGTTAGAGCGGTCGTTATAGGCCAGCAACGTATCATCCGCTACTAGCGTTTGGATAGCGTTAAAGAAACCAGCCAACTGTTGCGGATTACGCACATCCGCAGTATGGCTTCCCAATTGACGATAAGGCCTGTGGCCTGTGCCAGCACTGTCGCGCCAAGCGTATGGTGTCCGGCACCCAAGTTGATAAGCAGTAGCACGTTATCACGATCGGCACGCAGCTGCGGCGTGACAGTTTTACGCACATCTTTCACGTGGGCAAATGCCGTGATCACCAATGAAAGTGGAGAGGTGACTCTGCGCTCCTGATTGCCGTCTTGCCAGCGGGTTTTCATCGACATGGAGTCTTTACCACCGGAATGATCAACCCCAATGCCGGGCAGAGTTCTTCGCCGATGACTTTTACCGCTTCCTAAAGTCCGGCGTCTTCACCGTGGTGTCCTGCTGCCGACATCCAATTTGCGGAGAGCTTAACGCGCGCTAACGCGCCAATCTGGGTCGCGGCAATGTTGGTTAATGCTTCCCTAACTGCCAGACGCGCGGAGGCACCAAAGTTACGCAACGCCACAGGTGCACGTTCGCCAATCGACATCGCTTCACCATGGAAGCTGTCGAGGCTTGGGGTAGTGACAGCATAGTTTGTTACCGGGATTTTCCACGGTCAGACCATCTGATCGCGTGCCACCATCACCATTCCAGTCACGGAACGATCACCAATGGCGATCAGAAAAGTTTTCTCTGCTACCACTGGTAGATGCATCACACACTCTACCGTTTCTGGCAGGAAGATATCTTCGCGGTTTAGCAAGGAGCTCTCGGTAGCTAGGCGTTTAATATCGCGTAGCATTTTCGGCGTTTTGCCCAGCACCACGTCGAGCGGTAGATTGATCGGCTGATTATTGAAGTGGCGATCCTCCAGAGTTAAATGCTGCTCTTCCGTCGCTTCACCAATTACAGCGTAAAGGGCGGGCTCGCGGCGGCACGGCTCATCAAACAGCACCAGTTTTTCGACGCAACCGCCAGTACATAGCGCTCTTGCGATTCGTTACACTATACTTCCATCGGTCTCATGCCTGGCTCATCATTGAGAATGTCGCGAAGCTCAAAGCGCCCGCTGCGTCCGTCATCACTCACCAGCTCCGGCATGGTATTGGACAGACCGCTTGCCTACACATCGTGGATAAACAGGATCGGATTCTATTCATCAAGTTGCCAGCAGCGGTCGGTCACTTCCTGACAACGGCGTTCCATTTCCGGGTTATCGCGCTGTACGGAGGCGAAATACAGATCTGCGTCCGATTGGCCGGAGGCCATGAAGGAGGTTGCGCCGCCGCACAGACCGATATTCATGGAGTGGGCACCCAACACAATCAGCTTGGCGCCTACCGTGATCTCGCCTTTCACGTGATCGGCACGGATCTTACTAATACCGCTTGCCAGCATCATCGGCTTGTGATAACCGAGCAGTTCGCTGCCGTTATGGCTATCAACCCGCTCTTCATAGGTACGGAAGTAACCGATCAGCGCAAGGATGACCAAACTCGTTATTAAAGGCCGCACCCGCCCAAGCGGGCCATCAATCATAATATCCAATGCGCTGACGATACGATTCGGCTTACCAAAATCTTCTTCCCACGGCGTATTCAAAGTTAGGAATACGCAGGTTAGAAACCGAGAACCCGACCAGAACCCGCTTTGGGCTTGGCACTACGCCCGTCGCCCCTTCATCGCGAATTTCGCCACCGGAACCGGTCGCGGCATCCAGTCAGGGAAACATGGCCGTCGGGTGGTTATGGGTTTCCACTTTCATCAGAATGTGTGTCGGTTCCTGATGGTAGGCATAGTGCCCTTGCGGATCGGCAAAGAAACACCCTGCTTAGGAGCTTTCCATCACCGTTGTGTTATCTTTATAACCTGACAACACGTGTTCTGGCGTGTGCTCGAAGGTATGCTTGATCGTTTTGATCAGCGACTTGGGCTGTGCTTCACCGTCAATCACCCAATCGGTGTTAAAAATTTTGTGGCGGCAGTGCTCAGAGTTGGCCTGAGCAAACATAGGGTTCAATGTCGATTGGATTGCAGCCCAAACGGGTAAAAGCATCCAACAGGTAGTCGATTTCATCTTCCGCCAGCGCCAGTTCCAGACGCACGTTGGCCTATTCCAACGCCTGACGCCCTTCTTCCAGCATCAGTCTGCCCGTTGAAACGGGTAGACTGATGCTGGGTAAACAGCTGTTTTTCCTGCGCCATCTCGGTGAATGCCGTTTCCATCATGCGGTCATGCAGCAGCGCGCCCGGTTGCTGTCACTATTCTTCGCTCAGCGTCAACGCGTGAATATAGAAGGCTAGTCCGCGCTCCATACGAATCACCTTGTCAAGGCCACAATTGCGCGCAATATCGGTAGCCTGGAAGACCAGGGAGAAATGGTGCTGGGACGCGGTGTAACCAACAGTAAGCACTACTTGGCTCATGTTCCGCGAGAGATTGGCCATATTTTAACAGTCGTGTCAGTTTGACCTACTCATCGCTGTTTAGTGGAGCACGCATGGCTGCTAAGTGAACATACTCTGCATAGATGCTAATAATTGACAAAAAGTGCTCTTTGCAACGCGTCAGCAACTTATTTACACGGAAGACCGCGATAGGGCAGCAGGTGAACCACGCAGTATTTCCATCATCCAAAAATCTCTCGTCTTCGATGTACTGAGTTTCAGTACGTCAATGGGCGCTACTTTGTCGCATAGCCAAGGGGGAAACGCGCGTCATTATAGAGAATTGTGACGCTCGACGAAACCGTTTGCGCAGAGTTTGTTGCACATCTTATTTCGTCATGGTCAAACTTTAACCTGATGAATAACTGTTGCACACTTGCGGTTTGTTAAGCAAAATGCTCTCTGGGAGAGAGAGCAGACAAAAACTGTCGTTACAGACAGAAAGACCACACGGTCACTGAGAGATAACTATCTGAAGAGTTTAATGTTAAATTATTTTTCATCGGGCTTATTACATTACTGCTGATGTTGGCGCTCTAGCCTCTGCCCAACATCCCCTGGCGCAGCCGCCAGGATACACAGCTCAATCAGATCCTTACTCGGTGCGAGCTGCGTATCGGTACGCTCAATTCGCCGCTGACCTATACCCCCTCAGTAACGGAACCCCTCAGGGCTCGATTATGAACTGGCTAAACGATTCGCCGATTACCTTGGCCTGAAGGTGGTGGTGTCGTCACGCCAAAATCTTGACGCTTTGTTCGATGAACAAGACAACGATAATACCGATCTTCTTGCCGCAGGGCTGATCTACAACCGTGAGCGATTGGATTGCTTGCGCCCTGGGAACCTACTATTGCGTCTTGCAACAACTGGTTACCGACATGGATGCCACGCGCCCTAAAAATCTGGAAAAACTGAGTGGTCGGTTAGTGGTCATATCGGGCTCAGCCCAAATCGCCACGTTATGCGATTTGAAAAACAATAAATATCCAGCGTTAATCTGTGGGAAATTGCTTCAGACCTGAGAACCCAGGATTTGCTCAAACAGGTGGCGCAAGGCGCGTTGGATTATACGCTAGCAGATTGTCACCATCGGTTTAATGCAGCGCATTTACCTACAGCTTTCCGTGGCGTTCGATCTGAGCGACGAAGAACTGGTCACTTGGTTAATAGCGTCTTACCCAGGACGACAGCCTGTACGCCGCCATATTGGACTTTTTCAGCCAAACTGTGGAAGACGGCATGTTGGCGCGCCTGGAAGAGAAATACCTCGGACATGTGGGCGAATTTGATTATGTCAATACCCCGCAACCTTCCTAAGCGCCATCGATAACATCTTGCCCTATCTGCAACCGTTGTTTGCTAAATATGCCAGCGACATTGACTAGAAATTACTGGCGGCTATTTCTTATTAGGAATCACACTGGAACCCATTGGCGACCTCACCGATCGGTGTGCGCGGGTTGATGATGCTGACGCGCAATACCGCAGATAGCCTGAATATGACCGATAGACTCGATCCGGAACAGAGCATTCGCTGTGGTGCACGCTACCTGGTGCACATGATAGAAAAAATGCCGGAAAGCTTCCCCGAAGATGAGAAGATTTGGTTTGCATTGGTTTACTACAATATGGGCTATGCCCATCTGCTACATGCGCGAAAACTGACGGAAAAACAGAAGGGTAATCCCGATAGCTCGGCGGATGCGAAGGTTCGCCTGCCGATGCTCAGCTAGAAACGCTATTATACCAGATCACCTACGGCTATGCACGCGGCAACAAAGCCTACAACTACGTTGAAAATATCCGCCCGCTATATGCTGAGTCTGGAAGGGTATCTGACCGAGAAAACCAATAAAATCCATCAACAGGAACTGTTAGCAAGCGCTTACCCTGCCGTATCGCCAGAAAAAATCGGCAAATAAGGTATCAGGCTTGCCCCGTCAGCCTTTTCCTGAGCACGTCGTGCTTTATGCTGCACGCGGCGTATACGGAAAAAATCGCTGAGGGTATGAGCGCATTCGGCAGCCAGCACGCCAGACGTGATCGCTATCTGATGATTCATGCCGGGATGGCGCAGGATGTCGACCAATGATCCTGCTACCCCGGTTTTTTTATCGTTGGCACCATACACCAGTCGACCAATACGACTGTGTACCATCGCCCCGGCGCACATCACGCAAGGCTCAAGCGTTACATACAGCGTCGCATTGATTAAGCGGTAGTTCTGCAAGACTCCCCCCCCCTGACGCAGCGCCATGATTTCGGCGTGCGCCGTCGGATCGTGATGGCCGATGGGGCGATTCCAGCCATCACCAATCACCTGATCATCCAGAACCAGAACGGCACCGACGGGCACCTCACCTGCCTCCTGCGCCCGTTGGGCCAGAGTCATGGCATGACGCATCCAATATTCATCAGGCGTGTCATGGCTATTAGTGTCATGGCTATTAATGGTGTCATTCATGGTGCCTCCCGGGTGTTCATCGCGCTTTTTGGTCGCGCACATTATACAGAGTGTGAAGAAAAAACAGAGTTCTTATTGCCTTGCTGATACCTTTACTAGAACTGTTGCAATCTGCCTGCTCGCGTCACGCGCCAGCGATGTTCGCAAAAAAAATAGCAGTGGACTATCTTGCTTTCTGTCTCTATACCACTGTGCAATTGAAGTGGCGCACCAGGCTATTTTTCCATCTGTACCACCTTCTCCCGCCACAGATAGCGCAACGGCAACACCCAGCCGCCATAACCGAGAACCATCTGGTTTCCCATCAATTTGATGCCGGGCAGAAATATGTAATCATGGTAAACTTGCTCAAGCAGACGCTGCGGCGAGCCAGTTACCAAGCATACTTGCGCATTTGAAGCGGCGAGATATTAGGTCAAGCGCTGCTGCACCAAGTGAAATGGCGTCACCCAGCGACGCAAGAGGGCCATAAATCCCTGCTCCATCGCCTGTAAATGCACCTCACGACGACCAAAGGTGAGATGGCCCAAAGCAGATAATTAGCCAGCGCACAGTCCTGCCGCGCGCTAACAATACCAACCCCAGGCCACCGGCGGCACCGGAATAACCAGCAGTAAGTTTAACGAGAGGCGTTTTAGCAATTAACGCAAAAACAGCTAAACATGTCCTGACGATGTAGCGTACCGTCTAAATCAAAAACACGATACGTATCGGTAATTGTTCACCCAAACCATTTTCCCCTTGCAATGTATTAACAGCTTTTGTGTAAGGCGTTAAGACACGTTCTGCCTCTATTACAGCATTATACCTACAAGGTTATATCAGGGTAACAGTGCATCGCGTAGATAACCGTGGTGCCTTTCCAACCACTGCTCTGCCTCTGCGGCATTGATACCGCTGAGGATCATCAGTACAGTGGGTTTCTCCGCATAGCCGGTTTCTTGTAACGCTCGTTGCGCTTCGTCACGTGCGGCCCCTGTGTGGATTCCATCACAATGCGACGGGCCCGGTCTACCAGTTTTTATGATGGCTTTTACATCAACCATTAGCTTTTGGTAGAGCTTTCCAAGCTTAACCATAAAGCCTGTGGAGAGCATGTTAAGCACCAACTTTTATGCCGTACCTGATTTCAGACGCATCGAACCGATTAACACCTCCGGCCCCACTACGGGAGAAATCGCCACCGCGACCAGCACGGCAATCGGGGAAATAGGGCTGCAAGAGATGGCGATCGTACCACCCGAGCATATTCAGCGCGCCAATGACATAAGGCGTGCGACCCGATGCAGACAGCCCCCTACTATGGTGCCCTGTGGCGTCAACGACAGGGCAACCAGATCGACCTCACCTAGGGCAGGATCGTCCTCCGCACCTTCAATAACGCGCCGGCTCCACCACTGGTTATCAACCCGATAACCAGCTCGTTGGACACACTAAAGGTAGGTGGACATTTAGACGCATCAAGCACCCCTAATCTCCTGCTGGTACCCCGAGATAGATCAAATCGCGACCCGCTTTCATTCTAGCAGCCGCCATATCTCCACCGTGCACAGTTTCCGGCAACACCAGACCTATCGTCTCAGGCACTTTACGGTCTTCCTGATTGAACAGCGTCATCATCACAAACGTTGTTTAACTGTCCAGCTCCATCGTTGCCAGATTGCAGGTTTCTGATACCAAGGTTGCTAAATTCATTTTTCTCTCTCTGAAACATAGAGTGCGCTGCTGGACCCAGCGCGCTACTATACCCTATGCAGAAAGAGGGCTAAAGATGTGATCTCGAGCAACAGCACGGCGACGTAAAACGTGACGGGTATAATTACTTTTGGCTGACATAAAAGTAGGGTATTCTACCATGATAGTTAATGATAATTCGTCTGTATCGACAGACGTTTCCGTCCTCAGCGCCTATTCTATTCTTCACGCCAGGAAGTCGTGCATGTGTCTGCCTTGTATTCAACAGGGCCACATGGCGTATTTTCACGCAATAAGGCCTGCTCACCGCAATGAGGATGAGAGGCTTACTCTTGTTCAGTCAATAGCGAAGAGAAACACTGGCGAATGACTGCTGGATAAGGACATGGTATAATAAACGGGTTCTGCTTCTGCTGTTCAGTGGTCTGTTACTGCTGACGGCAACGCTGTGCGCGGATTTGGATTTCGTCACCATTAATCAGCGCATAGAACAACTTTACGGCCCGCAACATCGAAAGCGCGTAAGCGAATTAATGATTGGCAGACATTACTAATGCTTATTCCTCGAGAGAGATGAAAAAATTATTGGAATAGGTAAACCATGTTTAATGAACGGTTGCTATTTCGCAACGGTCATGTCATTCGGCAGAAGGAATCTTATCGGGCAACGCCCATTCAAGCGCCGCGTAAAGGAATGGCTGACTGTGAAGATTATTCTATTGCAAAATGTTTTACGCTACATCGGCTCGGTATCCCGAATAAAAGTTGCGAATTACTTACGTTAAAGCATTACGCCTTAATCAGGCATATATGATCGTTGCTTATTATCCAACTCCAATATCAACCTCTATTCCGGATCAAATCATCCAATAAATTAATCACAGTATAAACCCTCCTGTTTTGGATGTGGAGATACAGTGGCTACAGTTGATGTAAGATGTCCGTTTTGTGAACAGACAGTCTCTGTAAAAAAAACACAG
>JBPETC010000176.1:0-251 GCA_051710325.1 Symbiopectobacterium sp. | reverse complement strand
TGCAGAGTTTAAACGTGAATCCGCCCCAGTTGGTTGTCGATCAGAACTACACCGTTGCTGAAGCAGACAAAGCTATGGATATCGACCTCTCAACCATGACCCGCTGGGTCAGACAACTGTGGGACGAAGGGCAAGGAAAAACACCTAAAGCCTCTCCCATTACTCCAGAACAGAAGGCTATCGCGCTCTTGATATCAGACTCCCAGAACGGTTCTCGTTAATCAGAAAACTCAGGGCGCGTTATCCCCGTG
>JBPETC010000175.1:0-406 GCA_051710325.1 Symbiopectobacterium sp. | reverse complement strand
CAGCCATGCATCGTAAGAGGAGCAACGAATGAAACCTAAAATACCTATCAGAATAAAAGAGCGTGAGAGGTTATTTAAGCGCTTATACCGTGAAGAACTTATTCATGCAAGACGAATACGACGAACCGGTTATTTATCAATACGGCTCTCCCCTATTATACTGGGGCATATTATCCAAAGATAATAGCCTGAATTGGAAAACCATGAGCCACGCCAAATACGACACCCAAATAACAATATAATCACAAGAACCCCATGCATGATACATTCGCGGGTCGTGCTACCTTTGGGGAGCTGTTACCCGGAAGAAACCCAACTGGATAAATGGGTTCAATGGCTGAGAAACGGATACCGAAGGCTTATTGATATCCTCGAACCTCTACGACCTGTTCCAGCCCGTTAATCA
>JBPETC010000174.1:0-558 GCA_051710325.1 Symbiopectobacterium sp. | reverse complement strand
AACTGGGGCGGATTCACGTTTAAACTCTGCACTGAAATTTCTTTTTTTTCATTTGGGGCACCTGTGTTGTCCTGAGGTGAGTATATCACCTCTGTTTAAGTGGCATAAATTCAGTGTGTCACTACATTAACTGGTGCAATTGATTGAGCGAGCGGAGTTGATCCTGGTGAATGGCGTACAGAATAACTTTATCGGAAATGGCATTACACAGGCATACATACATACAGGATAACTTATTCTCTCAGTCGTGAACCACACCCTCTTTCGTTGCTACCTACCGCACGGCAGTCGCAAAAGTGACTATAAAATAGTAAGTGAGAGTGTAAATAAGAATTGTTTACATGTAAATTATAGTTTCATCAACACCATAAAAAAGAACACCGAAGTGTCCTTTTTCTTACTCTATCGCTAGCGCACGGGTATTACTGGAGTATCAGTGATTAAGCCATAATTTTGGCAACAACACCTGCACCAACGGTACGACCGCCTTCACGAATTGCGAAACGCAAACCATCGTCCATTGCGATCGGGTGGATCAGGGTAACAACCATTTTTATG
>JBPETC010000173.1:0-588 GCA_051710325.1 Symbiopectobacterium sp. | reverse complement strand
GCAACGTTCCTATACGCACGAACTGATTGCCCGTTTTGCTACGGGCTGCCAGATATTACTGCTGGGGTCGGCCGAGTTGGTGGAACTGGCGGAGACTAAGCTTCAAGGGGATAACGTATCGTTATTGGCGTTGCAGCAAATTTTGCACCCTTGTCTAAAATTGCCTGAACCTCCGGATACCGTAGTGCTTGGCTGTACGCACTTCCCTCTTTTGGCTGAAGAGTTACAGTTAGTGCTACCAAACGGGACGCGGCTGGTAGATTCCGCGACGGCAATCGCCAGAAGGACCGCATGGCATCTCGCTAATCTGGAGCAGCCACTGGTTCTGAGCACGGAAAAGAATCTGGCTTATTGCATGACGATTACACCTAAAGTGGCGACTCTGTGGCCCGTTTTGCAGGGTTTCGACTTTGAATCGTTGGAAAAACTACCGCTTTAGTGGCTTTTTGACTGAATAATAGGCACTCAGAAATAAAATTGAAATTAACCGTTGTCAGCGGCGAAAGAACCCCCTATACTGCGCCTCCACTGACACGGCAACAGCGATTCGCGATTGCGGTAATACTCGGAAGGTTAAACGCGAAATTG
>JBPETC010000172.1:0-689 GCA_051710325.1 Symbiopectobacterium sp. | reverse complement strand
TTTGCTCTTTAACAATCTGGAACAAGCTAAAAATTGAAACGAGCAATATTGGTTCGCTATCAATATTGAGATTCTCTCAAGCATTCATACCCGAAACATTTTCGGGTTGTGAAGTTAAGTGAATAAGCGTACACGGTGGATGCCTAGGCAGTCAGAGGCGATGAAGGGCGTGCTAATCTGCGAAAAGCATCGGCAAGCTGATATGAAGCGTTATAACCGACGATACCCGAATGGGGAAACCCAGTGCAATTCGTTGCACTATCATGTCATGAATACATAGTGGCATGAGGCGAACCGGGGGAACTGAAACATCTCAGTACCCCGAGGAAAAGAAATCAACCGAGATTCCCTCAGTAGCGGCGAGCGAACGGGGAAGAGCCCAGAGTCTGAATCAGCTTGTGTGTCAGTGGAAGCGTCTGGAAAGTCGCACGGTAAAGGGTGATAGTCCCGTACACGAAGACGCACAGGTTGTGAGCTCGATGAGTAGGGCGGGACACGTGTCATCCTGTCTGAATATGGGGGGACCATCCTCCAAGGCTAAATACTCCTGACTGACCGATAGTGAACCAGTACCGTGAGGGAAAGGCGAAAAGAACCCCGGCGAGGGGAGTGAAATAGAACCTGAAACCGTGTACGTACAAGCAGTGGGAGCATCCTTAGGGGTGTGACTGCGTACCTTTTGTATAATG
>JBPETC010000171.1:0-898 GCA_051710325.1 Symbiopectobacterium sp. | reverse complement strand
GATTACTGGCGCCACAAGCAACTGCCCCCTTTTTTGGCAATCAGATCGAGGCGTGTTTCATGAGCGGCCAGCTCTTCCTGACTGGCATAAATGATGGGTAAAGCAGATGATTGTCGCATAATTCGCTGCACGCTTTCACTTTCTGTACTTACTTGCTTCGTGTCAAGCTCTATGGCAAACGCCAAAGAGGTCTGTCCCCCCGTCATGCCCAGATAGACATCAGCCAGGATTTCGGCGTCGAGTAACGCCCCGTGCAGCGTTCGTTTGTTTTTATCTATCTGATAACGATCGCACAATGCATCTAAGCTGTTTCTTTTACCAGGAAACAGCTTACGCGCGATCATTAGGCTATCGGTTATCTTGCAAAAAGTCTCTATCTTCGGGATATCCCGATTCAACATCCGAAATTCGTAGTCCATAAAACCAATATCAAACGCGGCATTATGAATAACTAATTCCGCACCGCTAATGAATTCAATAAACTCCTCGGCTATCTCAGCGTAAGCAGGTTTATCTTGTAAAAATTCATCGCTGATGCCGTGGACCATAAACGCTTCCGGATCAACCAGCCTATCAGGCTTGATATACACATGATAATGGCGCCCCGTCAAGCGGCGATTAATGACTTCTACCGCACCAATCTCAATGATTTTATGGCCTTCATAATGAAGGCCGAGCCTGTTCATCCCCGTGGTTTCGGTATCCAGAACGATCTGCCGTGTAATTGCAGTGCTCATAGCTTTCGTTTTATGTCAGACTTACGGTTTTTATGATTAAGGCAAAGTATACCAGAGATGACAAAGCAGGTAGAAATTTTTACCGATGGTTCTTGTCTGGGAAATCCCGGCCCAGGTGGTTATGGCGTTGTACTGCGCTATAAGCAGCATGAAAAAACCTT
>JBPETC010000170.1:0-1102 GCA_051710325.1 Symbiopectobacterium sp. | reverse complement strand
GCACTGCCATTCTTCCGGTGTATAGACCTTGATGGAAAGCGCATGAATGCGGTTATCCGCAATGTACTCCATCAATGGCGCGTATACGGCCTGCTGCTGTTTGATACGACGAATACCAGCAAAAATATCCCCCACGGCGATGACCTGAAAGTAGCTGCCATCGCCCGTTACGTGGACTTCTTGCAGTGCGAGTGCCTTTATCAGAACCTCTTCGATCTCGTTATTTTCCATCGCTCTCAATTCTATGTTCAGGGGGTGGATTATCAGCCGTGTATCTTAAATGAATACGCCGTTTTCTTAAACAAAGAAATCCCTCTTAACGTAAGAAGCTAAGAGAGCTGTTTTCATCTATATGAGCGAAAGATAAAGAAAAAGTCAAACGACAGGAATAATATCGTTTAGGTTATACAGCGCAATCAACGTTTTTACCCGTTCACCGGCACCAGAAATCATGAAGGATGGCGTTGAACGGATCTGTTGTTGATAGAGATGCACCAACAGAGCCAACCCGGCAGAATCCACTCTCTCCAGCGCAGCGATATTCAGCGCCTGCTTGCCCTTCAATAGGGTCTCGCGCTGCTGCCAAAAAGGCACCAGGGAATCGCGCTCCAAATCACCGGATAGCGCCAGCGTCGAGCCTTGCGACGTCCAGCGCAGCGCCTCAGCCATTCTTCTGCTCCAGCGTAATCGGCTGACGCGCAGAGGCTTTCAACTGCTTGGTTAACCCATCAACACCCTGTTGACGCAAAATGGCTGCCCATTCGTTTTGCTTGGTGGTGATCATACTCACCCCTTCAGCAATGATGTCGTAAGCCTGCCAGTTACCGGTATGGCTGTTTTTACGCCATTGAAAGTCCAAACGAACCGGCGGGCCTCCACCGTTATCGATAATTGTCACACGGATAGGAATGATATCAGCGCTGCCTAGCGGTTGTTCCGGCGCAATCTGGTAGTTCTGCCCATGATACAGCGCCAGCGCCTGACTGTAAGCCTGTGCTAAATAAGCTTCGAACGCCTTGAAATAGGCATCACGCTGCGATGGCGTCGCTTCTTTGTAGTAGCGGCCCAGCATCAGCGCCCCTGCATAGCGAATCTGCACATA
>JBPETC010000169.1:0-1134 GCA_051710325.1 Symbiopectobacterium sp. | reverse complement strand
TAGGATATTGTTTGATGACCTGCTGGTAGACAGCCTTCGCTTTATCCGTCTGCCCCTTTTCCTGCATGATCACTCCAACCTTGAGTAAGGCTTCGGAGCTTTTAGGGGACTTCGGGTAATTCTTGACCACATTCGCAAAATAATAAGCGGCGTCGTCTTTCTTACCTTTGTTGTAGTTTAACTGACCCAGCCAATAGTTGGCATTTGGCTGGTAAGTTGAATCAGGATATTTTTTTACAAATGCCTGAAAAGCAGTAATAGCCTGATCGTACTGCTTTTTCTCTAGCACCAATGCCGCCGCAGTATTGTAGTCGCTGTTGGCATCACCAGTACTGGCCGGTGCAGCAGCCGCGCCCGCACCATTGCTGGTGGAGCTGGAGTTGGAGCTGGAGCTAGACGACCCCGTATCCGTTGCTGGCGCAGAAGACGCCGATGGCGTTAACGACGAGGAGCCCATGCTATCCATTTGCTGATAGATTTGCTTCTGGCGTTCAATAACCTGATTCAACTGATACTGATTTTCCTGAATCTGCCCACGCAAACTTTCAATATCGCGCTGCATATCAGAGAGCTGCTGCTGAAGTTGAGTTAATAGCTGGCTATGAGCGTTAGAAATACGCTCCATTTGGGTGACATGGTCTTCGACCGAGCCAGAGCCGACATTACCGATTGGCGCTTGGGCAATAGCATCCCAATGGACTGCTACGCCAACCAATAACGACAGACCTACGAGATGACGTCTGAAGTTACTGTTCATGCAATGCTCTTAGTATACTAGGACCGCCCGACGGTTTTTGGACCATGCAGCTTCGTCATGACCTAGAACCGCAGGTTTCTCTTTACCGTAAGAAACGATAGAGATCTGATCAGAAGAAACACCTTTGCCTTGCAGGTACATCTGAACAGCGTTAGCACGACGTTCACCCAGGGCGATGTTGTATTCCGGCGTACCGCGTTCATCCGCGTGACCTTCAATAGTCGCTTTGTAGGATGGATTGCTGCGCAGAAAGGAAGCGTGCGCGTCCAGCATCCGAGCGAAGTCAGAACGGATATCGTACTTATCCAGATCGAAGTATACAATGTTGTTGCATTGCAGTTCTTGCATTTGCAGGCGAGTCTGCTTAGAAGCAGACA
>JBPETC010000168.1:0-1199 GCA_051710325.1 Symbiopectobacterium sp. | reverse complement strand
TATCAGTGATTAAGCCATAATTTTGGCAACAACACCTGCACCAACGGTACGACCGCCTTCACGAATTGCGAAACGCAAACCATCGTCCATTGCGATCGGGTGGATCAGGGTAACAACCATTTTTATGTTGTCGCCCGGCATTACCATTTCAACGCCTTCCGGCAGCTCGATGGTGCCCGTTACGTCAGTAGTACGGAAGTAGAACTGAGGACGGTAGCCTTTGAAGAACGGTGTATGACGGCCACCTTCATCTTTGCTCAGGATATACACTTCAGATTCGAACTTGGTGTGCGGCTTGATGGAACCCGGCTTAGCCAGTACCTGGCCACGTTCGATTTCTTCACGTTTGATACCACGCAGCAGAACACCAACGTTCTCACCCGCACGGCCTTCGTCCAGCAATTTACGGAACATTTCAACGCCAGTACAAGTTGATTTAGCAGTATCTTTGATACCAACGATTTCAACTTCTTCACCCACTTTAACAATACCGCGCTCTACACGACCAGTAACTACAGTACCACGGCCGGAGATAGAGAATACGTCTTCGATAGGCAGTAGGAACGGACGGTTAATCGCACGCTCTGGTTCTGGAATGTAGGAATCTAGGTAGCCAGCCAATTCAATGATTTTTGCTTCCCACTCAGCGTCGCCTTCCAGTGCTTTTAGCGCTGAACCACGAACGATAGGGGTATCATTACCCGGGAAGTCGTACTGAGACAGAAGCTCACGCACTTCCATCTCAACCAGTTCCAGCAGCTCTTCATCATCAATCATGTCACATTTGTTCAGGAACACGATGATGTACGGAACGCCTACCTGACGACCCAGCAGGATGTGCTCACGAGTCTGCGGCATCGGGCCGTCAGTCGCAGCAACTACCAGAATTGCGCCGTCCATCTGGGCAGCACCGGTGATCATATTTTTCACGTAGTCGGCGTGTCCCGGGCAGTCAACATGTGCGTAGTGACGGGTCGGGGTGTCGTATTCAACGTGAGAGGTGTTGATGGTGATACCACGTGCTTTTTCTTCCGGCGCGTTATCGATCTGATCGAATGCGCGCGAGCTACCGCCGTAGGTTTTAGCTAGTACGGTGGTGATAGCTGCGGTCAGCGTGGTTTTACCATGGTCAACGTGGCCGATAGTACCGACGTTAACGTGCGGTTTTGTACGTTCAAATTTTTCTTTAGACATCGACT
>JBPETC010000167.1:0-1242 GCA_051710325.1 Symbiopectobacterium sp. | reverse complement strand
AAGCGTGCCAAAAACGCGGAATTTTCAGCAGGTTCAATACGCGCAGCAGCAGCAAGCTTTTCCCCGCACCATTGGGCCAAATATAATACCAGGGTTTCACCAGCCGGACAATCAAGGGTGACATCGAATATCGTCTGATGTGCGCCATAAAACAGTTAATGTTGTTTAGTTGAATACTAATATGCAAGAATTGAATAGACATCGATGCTGCGAATGTTATCATTGGCAGGATATTTATGCAATCGCAGTGTGTTAAAATTTGCTGATTAGCGGACTAATGGATAAATAATAGCCAAAATATCGGTTAAGCAGCGGGGCGGCTGTAATTGTCTGGACCGAAGGATAACAGACAGCAAATCTTGCCCGTATCGGCGATTGTTATGCTGCGGTTACGCGCAGATAGCATCAAAAAATACAAGTTATGAATGCTTTATAATAATGATTGGTTGAAGCTATGTGTGCAAAAACTATTGTTTTTGTATTTTTGGTTGTGACGTTAGCGCACCCATGGCGACAGTACGTTTTGCCTGTCAACAAGCGCATACAGAAAAGAGCGTAATAGAATGAATGCAAGTGCAATTCCTATCCTGATGTATCACCACGTTGGCCCTAAACCTGGGCTGGTGACGCTGTCCTCTGACACCTTTATTGAACAGATGACCTGGCTGGCGCGTGCCGGATGGAAAACCGTGACCGCGGCTGAATTAGAAGGATTTTACTGTGGAGAGCCTTTGCCGCGTAAAAGTGTGATGATCACCTTTGACGACGGTTATTTGGACAATTGGGTTTATGCGTTTCCGGTGTTAAAACGTCTTGGATTGCATGCGCATATTTTTTGATTACCAGCCAGATTGGTGACGAACCCGTGCGTGAACTTGCGGAGCTTGCTTTCTCCCACAAAGAATGCGAGGAAAAAATCGCCACTGGCCATGCCGACGATGTGATGATGCGCTGGTCTGAAATTGAAGAGATGCAAGCAAGTGGATTAGTGGAATTTCACGCGCATACACATACCCATCAGCGCTGGGACTGGCAAATCGCCGATCCTACTGAGCTCCACCGCGCATTGAAAACTGATCTGCGTCTGTGCCGTGAAACGCTGCTTGCGCGACTGGAGTCATGTAGTCGTCATTTTTGCTGGCCTATGGGTTTTTATAACCATGATTACGTTGCCATTGCTCAAGCGCAAGGGTTTGACTATCTCTATACCACAGAGCGAAGAATAAACATGCCGCGACAACA
>JBPETC010000166.1:0-1251 GCA_051710325.1 Symbiopectobacterium sp. | reverse complement strand
ACAACCAGCTTTGCTGCTTCGAGCTTAAGTTCTGCCGTGAAATGTTTTGCCATTTACTCACCTGTCGTATTGTTGAGGTAAGCATATCACCTCCGATAACGTAGCCTATATCAGTGTGATAATACAGGGTGAAGGACGTGAAGGTGGGTCATTGGAAATAAAATGGAATGACTTGTTAAATAAATCCCGATAGCACGTGATAACCGCAAGAGTATCATTAAAGAATACCATGATAAATGGGATATATTATGAGCGATGAAATTACAGTACAACAACCGGAGCAGGCACAGCGTTTGGTCTTATTGTTTCACGGGGTTGGCGACAGCGCCAACGGCATGGCGGCATTGGGGCGCTATTTTGCCGATGCCTTGATGGATGCCTGTGTTGTCAGCCTCAATGGGCCAGAAAGTACCGAATGGGGTGCGGGGCGTCAGTGGTTCTCCGTGCAAGGCCTGACCGAAGAGAACCGTCAGGCACGCGTTGATGTGGCAATACCGGGATTTCTGTCAACAGTGCGCCATTGGCAGGAGAAGGTTGGGGTTGATGCTGCACATACCGTGCTGGTTGGGTTTTCGCAGGGAACCATCATGTCTCTAGAAGCGCTCAAGGCAGACCCAACGATTGTTGGTACAGTTATCGCCTTTAGCGGCCGCTTTGCCTCGTTGCCAGAATCTGCATTGACGCCAGCAGTGGTGCATTTTGTCCACGGAGAGCAGGACAGCGTGATTTTGCCTGCGCACGCACAGGCTGCCGCTCAGCGCCTGTATACGTTGGGCAGTGCGCATTCACTCGATATGATTGCTGGTGTAGGCCACTCGATTGACGGTCTGATGCTGCAACAGGCTCTGGGTTATCTGGCATAATCGTCATGTTGCTTGTAAGGCGGTTCTACCCATGAGTCGCTTTTATTTTTCATTGCCCTTCCGGATCGTGTATTCAATGAGTTAATACATCATCACCCAGGTTGAGCAGGCGCGTGCTTCGTGGGGATCTGGTCGCGGAGTTGGAAGCCGTTATGCATTATCAAGTAGCTGTCACAGAAACAACGCACAATGTGTTTTTGCTATGTTGCATGGGACCGTTACTGGTTGTGTATGGAAACCGTTACTAGAACAGAACGTGCGACAAACGTAATACTCACGTTTGATGTAAGTACCGATAAGCCTATCGTGCATTTCGGATTACGATTGAGGCGTTTCAATCGGTTGCACAGCGTGCAGATTTTTACGCTCAATACGCTGTGTATACAGT
>JBPETC010000165.1:0-1272 GCA_051710325.1 Symbiopectobacterium sp. | reverse complement strand
AGTTATCAGGGAGCTTTATGCATCCCGTATTGGGCACTATAATACCGGAAGTCTGCGATGATCCACATGTCACCTGCCGATTCCTTCACCGAGCTCAAGTAGTTGGGATGCGTTCGTTATATTCTCTTCTGGCAAAATAGTGCATACTGACGCGGGTAAACATAACAGAACATCACTCAAGAAAACAGGGCAACAAGCTATTATCGCTATCGCTTCTGGCAACATGAAAGTATGCAAATCGCTCAGGGATTCTCATGGGTGGGGTCCACACCCGGTTAAAATTCCGCTTACACCGCACCGCTATTGCGCTGATCTGCCTGGCACTACTGGTAACATTGATGCAGGGGTATCCTATTTCAGCCTGAGTCATCAAATGGCGCGTTCCGAGCAAGTTGAAGACATTGCGCGCACGCTGGCGAGGCAGGTAGTGTTCAGCCTGACACCGCTTATGGAAAACAACGATGATAACAGCCAGAAAATCAGCATGATTCTGGTGCAGTTAACGCAAAATAGCCGCATTTTTGACGCGGCACTCTATCAGCAGGACGGTTCATTGATTGCCCGCACTGGAGAAGAGATTGTGACGCGCGATCATCTGGCGCTGGATGGAAAACGGGTGGGGAGCTATTTCAACCACCAGATTGTGCAGTCCATCAACGGCAAAGATGGACCGATCGGGTTTCTGCGCATGACGCTCGATCGATACTCACGTGTTGGCAACCGAAGCCAAGCAGCTCAATGACACCACCAATATCTCACGCCTGATAATTCTGCTGGCGTTAGCGATAGGTATTATTCTGGTCTGCACGCTGTTCCAGCACCGCTGCAGCCGCTGGAAGCAGTCGCCATGTCTGCTCACCGCTAAAATGCCGGTAAAGGAAGATGACAAGAATACCTCATCGCCTGTGCCGGAAAAGAAAACGGACAAACCTGAGTCATAGCTATAGATCAGTAACGGTGGCGCGCGTTATGGCGTGCTGCCGTGTCACTTCCCGCTTTTTGGTTCCCCTTTCTGCCTTATTGGCATAGTATATTTCTCATTAATTGCGTGTTTATCGTATACGTTATATTTATTTTTGTGATTTCAATCACGATTGTGCAGTGGTCATTTTCCCTCATAAAAAATTTTGGTATTTTACTCAATAACAATAACCTAATACATCATCAAACGTAATACTCACGTTTGATGTAAGTACCGATAAGCCTATCGTGCATTTCGGATTACGATTGAGGCGTTTCAATCGGTTGCACAGCGTGCAGATTTTTACGCTC
>JBPETC010000164.1:0-1477 GCA_051710325.1 Symbiopectobacterium sp. | reverse complement strand
TAACTGTGTTTTTTTTACAGAGACTGTCTGTTCACAAAACGGACATCTTACATCAACTGTAGCCACTGTATCTCCACATCCAAAACAGGAGGGTTTATACTGTGATTAATTTATTGGATGATTGAGCTCGTAGGCCATAGTCTTTCGACCTTATCATTTTTCTTTTTATCTCCCGGATCGATGTTGTTCGCCAACAGATTACGAGCTTCATCACGACGAGTTCTGGCATTGGCAAGAGACACTTCAGGATATACTCCTAAAGCCAGCATCTTTTGTTTACCGGCAAAGCGGTATTGTAAGCGCTCAGAATTTAGAGCCATTTGGATAAATGAGAAGTGCTTACCATTGCTATCAGTAAGTTTGTATTGCTTCGCCGTTGGCGTGTTGGCTGTTTTGATTTTGATATCTGTGAGCGCCATGCCTATCCTCCCTCCCTGTTGGTATAGGCATTATCGAACCGGAAACACTATATCTACCAACATCGGTTGGTAGATATACGTTAAATCGGTTGACCTTGGGAGAGCCAATATAGCTGGAATTATGGATAAACACTGGATTTCAGGCAAAAAATACGCCTATTGATGCTCCTATGGTGCCGAAGGCCGGACTCGAACCGGCACGTTTTTCAACGGTTGATTTTGAATCAACTGCGTCTACCGATTTCGCCACTTCGGCACTGAATGAAGTAGTATACGGAAAACGAGATATGTTATATCGTTTAATATTGATGACACAATATTATTCCGCACTCTGGCGCGTTGAATGCTGAAAAAACAGCGCTAGCATGCTTTTTACGCATTTTCCCGGCACGCAGTGACGTACCGGATGCACTCAGCGTCGTTTTAACAGCAACAGCAAACTAATAACCATAAATAGCAGGCTTGGTACCAGCGCGCCCAGCGCAGGTGGTAAGCCATACACCAGGCTAAGCTGACCAAATACCTTATCAAGCACGTAAAACAGAAAACCAAAGCTGATACCGGTGACGATACGCACGCCAGCAGGCACATTGCGCAGCGGCCCAAAGATAAAAGAGAGCGCCATCAGCATCATCACCGCCACCGAAAGCGGGGCGAACGTCTTGTTCCACATGTTTAGCTTGTAACGGCCCGCTTCTTGCCCACTCTGCTTCAGGTAGTTGATGTAGTCGTACAGGTCGAGAATTGAGAGCGCATCCGGGTCCAGCGCCACCACGCCGAGTTTGTCCGGCGTTAGGGTGGTTTTCCACTCTCCGCTGATGGTCTGGCTGCCTGAAATCTGTTTACCATCGCTCAGGTTAGATTCATCAACCTGAGAGAGTTGCCACAGCTTGGCATCGTCATAAAATTCTGCAGAGGCAGCGTAGCGCACGGAGAGCAGTTTTTGTTCCGGATCGAACTGGTAGATATTTACCCCCGCCAGCTCTTTATCCCCCACAACGCGTTCAATATAGATAAAGTCGTTGCCGTCTTTCGCCCACAGCCCGTTCTGGGTCGAA
>JBPETC010000163.1:0-1565 GCA_051710325.1 Symbiopectobacterium sp. | reverse complement strand
ATGTACCCCGGCGATTGGAAGACAGGGAATTGATCGTAGAGAGGCTAAACTGGCAATGGGATTGACTGGCTCAAAAGGCAAGAAAATTGAGCAGATCTTTCCACGGCATTTTTCCAAACGGCACTGGAACTGGAGGGACAGTCCTTTTTGCTGTGTGTGATATTCACTTTCCCCATTTTTTGCGAAAAAAAGAGCACTCAGACACTCTTTATAACCCATATTAATATAATAACCTTTATCTTACCCTCTGTGTGAGACAACATCGAGAATAACTTGTTTCTGCCATACTTTTTTGCTCGTTGTTTTCACTGAATTTTACAAAATTATAACAATTTACTTATGCCGTATGTATGCGCATACCTTCGCACACTTTTATGACTCTGATCGGGATTTTTAGTATGGCAGATGTAACACCACCGCTTGCACAGCAGCACCTGGACCCCACGATACACGCAAGCGGATTTTCGCCATTGTGTGAGCCTCATCCCCGGTAACCTGGTGGAGAAATGGTTTGTATTCGTTCTGCGCGCTCTATTTTGCCTCCGCGTTTTCCCAAGTGGAGTGATACCACGACGCAACTCCTGAAAATTGCTGGCATATTTGCCGTCGAGTTTCTTATGCGTTCAATCGGTGGCTGATTATTTGGCTATATTGCCGATAAGCACGGTCACCGCACCTCGATGCTTATTTCCGCTTGTATGATGTGCTGCGGCTTATTCGTTATCGCCTGTTTACCTACTACCTATAGCGTGATTGGTCATTGGGCACTTGCTTTGTTGTTGCTTGCCCGTTTGTTTCAGGGGTTTTCTATTGGCAAAGAGTATAGCACCCCACAGCGCAACCTACATGAGTGAAGTCGCCGTTGAAGGCAAGCGTGGTTTTTATGCCTCCTTTCAATATGTCACGTTGAGCGGTGGACAGTTATTGGCGCTGTTGGTGTTGCTTATCCTGTAACACATAGCTCAGTGCTGAAGAAGTGAAGGCCTGGGCTTTTGGGGATGGCGCATTCCCTTTATTGGGTGGCTGCTAGCGATTGTGGCGTTATATCTGCAGCGTTCACTGCATGAGACGTCGAGCACCACCAAGCGCCAGTATAAAGATGCGGGAACGCTTTCTGGTTTATGGCGTAATCGGCGTGCTTTTATGATTATGCTGGGTTTTATCGCCGCAGGTTCATTGAGTTTTTATACCTACACCACCTACATGCAGAAGTATCTGGTGAATACAGCAGCGGGATGGATGCAAAAACCGCAAGCGGTGTGATGATGGGCGCTATGGTGATATTCATGCTACTGCAACCGTTGTTCGGTGGTGCGTTGTCGGATAAAATTGTGCGGACGCACCATGATGATCATTTTTGGCTCGATAGCCGCGTTGTTTACCGTTCCAATCCTCAGTACCTTGCAGAATGTGACAAGCCAATACACAGCCTTTTCCATGATTAACGGGCTGGAACAGGTCGTAGAGGTTCGAGGATATCAATAAGCCTTCGGTATCCGTTTCTCAGCCATTGAACCCATTTATCCAGTTGGGTTTCTTCCGGGTAACAGCTCCCCAAAGGTAGC
>JBPETC010000162.1:0-1606 GCA_051710325.1 Symbiopectobacterium sp. | reverse complement strand
ATCGTTGCCGCGCTGTTATTGCTGCTGCCACCGTTGCTGGCCGTGGCGCTGGACGGTCTCAGTCCGGCGATGCTGAAGGTGCTCAAACAGACCGCACTGTGGCAAGCACTGTGGACATCCCTGTGTATCGCGCTAGGCGCAGGTGTACTTTGCGTCATCCTGACCCTGATGCTGCTGTGGAGCAGCCGTGAGCTGAAATTGCGTCAGCAACGGCTGGCCGGACAGTTGATGGACATTAGCGGCCTGCTGATCCTGGCGATGCCGGGCATTGTGTTGGCGACGGGTTTCTTTCTTGTGCTTAACAATACTGTTGGGCTACCGACATCACCCTATTGGCTGGTGGTCGCCACTAACGCGCTGATGGCTATTCCCTATGCGCTCAAGGTGTTGGAGAACCCGATGCTCGACATCGCTCAGCGCTATAATCTGCTGTGTCAGTCTCTGGATATTCGTGGCTGGCATCGTCTTCGTCTGATTGAGCTGCTCGCGTTGCAAAAACCGATCGCGCAAGCAATGGCATTTGCCTGCGTACTCTCGGTTGGGGATTTCAGCATTATCGCCCTGTTTGGCAATGAGCAGTTCCGCACGTTGCCCTTCTATCTTTACCAACAAATTGGCGCTTATCGCAGCGCAGATGGTGCAGTAACCGCACTGCTGCTGATGCTGCTCTGTTTCGCATTGTTTACCATGATGGAGGCATTAATTGACCCTGTGGCAAAAACGGGCGGACCGACATGCTATCGTTGAATAAACTCACATATCTTTATCAACAGACCCCCATGCAGTTCGATGTCAACATCGCTGCGGGAGAGCGCGTTGCCCTGTTGGGGCCAAGTGGTGCGGGTAAAAGCACGCTGCTTAGCTTAATTGCCGGTTTTTTATTACCGAACAGCGGCGAACTATGGCTCAATGGCGACGATCATCGCTTTACGCCGCCCGCCGAGCGTCCGGTGTCAATTCTGTTTCAAGAGAATAACCTGTTCCCGCACTTGACGCTGGAGCAAAATATTGCGCTTGGCCTGGATCCTGGTTTGCGTCTCACGTCAACGTGGCGTCAGGCATTGCACGCCATTGCAGAACACGTGGGCTTAAGCAACCTGATGCAACGCCTGCCTGCACAGGTATCTGGCGGTCAACGCCAGCGTGCCGCATTAGCCCGTTGCCTGCTGCGCCAACGCCATATCCTGCTGCTGGATGAACCGTTCTCCGCGCTCGATCCAGCGCTGCGTCAGGATATGCTCACGCTGGTTGATAAAGTGTGTGCAGAGCAGCAGATTACGCTGTTAATGGTCACTCACAATCTGGATGACGCGTTGCGTATTGCTCCACGCAGTCTGCTGTTAGTCGACGGGAACATCGCCTACGATGGCCCTACGACGTTGCTGTGTGACGGCAACAGTGAGGCAGCGCGGATGCTGGGGATCAGCACAGCGCGTGACTGATCGTCTACATCGCGCAACGACCCAACAAAGGATATTTTAGGTCATTCATTCAATAACCTAATACATCATCAAACGTAATACTCACGTTTGATGTAAGTACCGATAAGCCTATCGTGCATTTCGGATTACGATTGAGGCGTTTCAATCGGTTGCACAGCGTGCAG
>JBPETC010000161.1:0-2038 GCA_051710325.1 Symbiopectobacterium sp. | reverse complement strand
TCTGCACGCTGTGCAACCGATTGAAACGCCTCAATCGTAATCCGAAATGCACGATAGGCTTATCGGTACTTACATCAAACGTGAGTATTACGTTTGATGATGTATTAGGTTATTGAATGAATGAGCAGTATTGCTCGTTATGGCCACGTCGTTTGGAATGCCACCACCAACTCTCATTTTAAGGAGAGCAGGCAATGAGCAGCACAATCCTAACCGAGTTGAAATATATCTCATCCCATGAGTGGTTCAAGGCCGAAAGCGAAAGTGTCTACCGTGTCGGTATTACTGAATATCCCTAGGAGCTGTTTGGGAACATGGTTTTGTCGATTTACCTGACGTTGGCACGCAGGTTGCGATGGGCAACGACTGCGCTGTTGCTGAGTCGGTCAAGGCCAACTCAGATATCTATGCGCCGTTGAGCGGTGAGATCGTGGCAGTGAACGATGCACTTGGAAGGGCAGACGAAACTGGTCAACAGTGCGCCTTATGCCGACGGATGCTGTTTAGCATCAAAGCGTCTGATGAAAGCGAATTGAACGACTTAGTGGATTAGTGGATTCCACGGCTTATCAGGCGTTGTTAGAAGAAGATGAATAACCTTATCACCCCGTGATGGTTTTATCGCGCATCACGGGGTAAATCAATTTGTCAGAATGTAAGACATTGAGCACCGTCCACCGCGTTCGCACTTGTTATTTGCCATAAACGTTCACTTGCTATAACAATTGATTGAAGCAGGAAATACCCTTGATGACTCAGATTTTCAGTCAACTCGAACATGACTCCGCTTTCGTTGAGCGTCACATCAGCCCTACGCCCGCGCAGCAGTTTCACATGCTGGAAACGATCGATGCGGATTTATTGTCGGCGTTGATTCGACAGATTGTGCCTGCAAATATCCAGTTGCCAAACTCGCTAGCGGTAGGTGATGCTCTGCCGAGCATCATGCATTGTCGGCGCTCAAGTCGATTGCCAGCCGCAACCAACGCTACAAGGGCTATGCTACAAGGGCTATATCGGTATGAGGTACACCGCTCTGTGCATATGCCGCTGGTTATCTTGCGTAACCAGCTGGAAAACACTGGCTTGGTACACCCCGCGCCTATACGCCTTATCAGCCTGAAGTCTCGCAAGGGCGGTTTAGAAGCCTTGCTGAATACCGGGGCCGCCGTATTATCAACGTTTCGCGTGATGTGGCAGGTAATACGGTGCTGCGTATGGCGATGCAGACGCGTGAGCAATACATCCGCCGCAAAAAAGCTAACTCCAACATCTGCACATTTCAAGTACTGCTGGCAATATCGCCTGTTTTATGCAGTTTATCATGGGCCTCAGGGGTTCAAGCGTATCGCTTGAACGTATTCATAATTTAATGATATCCTGGCCGCCGGGTTGCAGCTAGGACGGCTTGAAACTATGGCACACTACCTGATTTGATACGCTGGCGGTTGAGGTTACAGATAAGAGTGCCATCATCGCCCGCGCACAAAATGCCAGGATTAACCTTCGCACCGATCTACCACTATCACAGGGTCGGTTTCACACTGTGTGAAACCACCACTCGAGAAGATATTGCCGTGTTGTTTGACGTACTGCTAGGAGACGGATCACAGCCTGTCGATTGCTGAGCTGGATATCGTGCTCAGCGGCGTCTCATCATCTTTATTTTATCTTTCAGATATTGGAGGAACGGATGGGACTCGAACCCGCGACCCCTATGTGACAGGCAGGTATTCTAACCGACTGAACTGCCGCTCCTCATTAACATGCTTTTGCGGGTGGGATGAATACTAAGGTAATCTGGGTATGGCGTCAATGATTTTTATAATCAATTCATACTGTTTGTTTATGATTCCAGCGTCATGATGCAATCATCATCCGATTGATGATGATTACTGGTGCCACAAGCAAGATTACTGGCGCCACAAGCAACTGCCCCCTTTTTTGGCAATCAGATCGAGGCGTGTTTCATGAGCGGCCAGCTCTTCCTGACTGGCATAAATGATGGGTAAAGCAGATGATTGTCGCATAATTCGCT
>JBPETC010000160.1:0-2224 GCA_051710325.1 Symbiopectobacterium sp. | reverse complement strand
ACTATATCGCGGGATATTACAGTACACTCAGACCGCACGACTATAACGGTGAGTTACCACCAAACCAATCAGAAAATCGGTTCTGGAAAAACTCTAAACCCGTGGCCAGTTTTAGTTGAGTAATATAATAGTTAGTCGTTACGCTATGGGGCGTGATTACCACAATCTCGGTTGAAAAAGTTGGATGACCGGATACAGGAACATTGCGGTAGCCTGCAATTCCGCCCCTTCGTCGATTCTGCACTAATTACGAAGCACCAGGCTTGACGGCCAAGGCCGGGTTAGTTTGGGTGGGTAAATACTCGCTGATCCTCAATCGGGAAGCGAGCTCCTGGTTTTTCCTTGTGGAACTCCTTATATCGACCTGCCGTTACCCGTCGATCAACCGCTGGAAGAGCAGCGCGGACGCTGTGTCGCATGCATGAAAACCTTCCCGTGGCCATCGTTGCGTCTTACACCGTGAATGCCCGACGCTGTATCTCCTACCTCTGACCATTGAACTGGAAGGTGCCATTCCCGAAGCGTTGCGTCCGCTGATGGGCAACCGTATTTATCGCTGTGATGATTGCCATCTGATTTGCCCCTGGAAATGTTTTTCCTATCTTACCGATGAAGATGATTTTAGCCGCCCGCGCGCCGCTCTGCATACGCCTGAGCTGCTGGAGATGTTTCAGTGGGATGAGAAAAAATTTCTGCGCATCACGGAAGGTTCAGCCATTCGCCGCATTGGTTATCAGCGTTGGTTGCGCAATATCGCCATGGCGCCGTGGAATTCCCCTACGAGGAAAATCTTGTGTTAGCCTTACAAGCGCGACTTGGACAGTATGCGCTGCGCGATGAGCACATTCACTGGGCAATTGAACAACAATTGGCACGCCGTGCGGCTTAATCTATCGATATGCAGTTGCCGCAGAAAAACTGCTTTTCGTGGTATTGAAAAAGAATTAACGCGCAATACCCAAGGTATTGCCAGACGATCATAACATCCTGCCACACTCTGTGCATAAATATAAAACTCCTTGCCAATCAACACGTGAAGAAAGTGAAAGTGATCGCCTTAACATTTTGACAAGTTATTTTCATCAATAAATATCAGTAAGATATAAATATAATTTTGACAATCTTGCCACAGATCATTTCACATAGGCAAAGAAAAACCTGTGGATAAGTCTGTTAAGAAAATTAAAACATTTTATATTATATGAAATGCAAAAGGGAGGAGTAAACATTTCAATACCTGAAAACACGCTGCATAAAAAATACCTACTACGCGAGTGTGACGCAATTTTGGACTGGTTAGTCTCGTAGCACAAGCGATTTATCTTTCATCTGAGATTGAACGCCTAAAATATAATCACAGAAACGATCTTGTACCATATCGACGATCGGATCATCGTCGATGAGCCAACGCGCGCACCAAACGATCGCCGCCGTACTTCCAAGCGTGATGCCACGATTAGACAGGTCAACAGAGTCAGCGCGGCGTGATTAACACGATCGTCACATCTAACTGACGGTTGATGTCTGCCGGCAGCGCCAATACCAATGTTATTGTTTCAGGATCGAGCGCGCTGCTCACCTCGTCACAGAGCAAATACCTCGGATTCGCCGCCAAGGCACGCGCAATACTGATATGTTGTTGCTGCCCAGCGGATAACTGCGAAAGAAAGTAGTTGACAGGCTGAGAGTGCGATATCCAGTCGCGGCGTTGTGCCAAACTTTTGAAGTGCATCGCAGCCGCTACAGGAACTGACAGACTTCGGCTAATGAGCCCAACCGGGAACGTGTGGTTAAGCGCAGCCAGGTCATGGAAGCCTGGAATGCCAGCGGCGGCTCCGCCGGTGCCCGAAGCATCGCTGCTATCGTCTCCAGGGGCTCTGGCGTCAAAATGAGCCGCTAGCTGGCGGGTAACTGATGAAAGAGCTGGAGATCGCCAGTTGCCAGGTATCGGCGCACAAATACAAACGCGGCGGAAACGAAAATGTATACACATCCATGATGATTTACCTCTGCTAAAACTAAGCCGCTGCGCCGTTCGTCATGACAGTGAGCGGGTGGGGAATTTGTGAATCTCAGAAACGGTACAGTGAAGGTTGTATGTAGTGACACACTGAATTTATGCCACTTAAACAGAGGTGATATACTCACCTCAGGACAACACAGGTGCCCCAAATGAAAAAAAAGAAATTTCAGTGCAGAGTTTAAACGTGAATCCGCCCCAGTT
>JBPETC010000159.1:0-2280 GCA_051710325.1 Symbiopectobacterium sp. | reverse complement strand
TATTCGCCAGAAAACCGGGCAGGCCATCAGGACCCATGTTCCATAGTGAGTAAGGGGAAACCATTATACAAGCAGGCAGTGCCATTAGTTGCTGTGGCGTTACCGGATAAAGCAAAGTATGAGCCGGAAATCAGCAAGCATAGGCAATCATCGTTCGTTAACGTTCGAAATAGATCGTTGACAGCCGCACTCTTTGGATCCGTCGGCTTTGGCATATAGTTCAGTTCCATAAAGGCCGAATGGCCGATGCCCGCGTTATTCCAGCCGTTGGAGCTTTCTTTAGCAACCTTATCACCAGACGTTAACCATCGTGATTGATCAGTCTGGTTGCAGTTCCTGAAGAGAAGTCCCAGGGGTGGCACTCATGACACCACCACCGATCAGTACCACATCGGTGGTTTTTTCAGTATCTGCTGTACTTTCCGCCCATGAGGGCAACGCGGCTGTTCCCGCCAGATTCAGCGCACAAGATTAAAGCCCGTAGTTTTTTCATACTTTTATACCTCTATTTATTCTAATTTTATTGTTGAAGATGAATCGCTACTCTAACCGTCCCTGACGTGCGTTATTTCCACACGGCAGCTAGGCTTCATGTAAAATGCGTATTACTGCGCACATCTGCACAACATTATTGTTACAAAGTCGGTGAAAACAAATTTTATAATTAAATAAGAAGATAATAATTATGATTATTTCAGCTTTTTATTTCGATATAATTCGCATAAAGTAAAAGGCTCCACCGGGAGGAGGCTTTTGAATATGATGCCAGAGAAAGGGCTATTTGTCAGGTGCATCGGGAGCCGGATCAGGTGCATCGATCTCTTTCAGAGAATCTTCGATGGAAGCAGCGTTAGGATTCTCTTGTGGAGCTAAACGGCCACCGCGCGCCAAGAAATCATGTCGTTGGAAATAGGCCTCGCTCACCATTAGATAAGGATCGGAGGAATTTCTCAGCAAACAATCCGAATCCAACAGTTGTGCTCGCGTCTCTACACCTTCCACGAACCATTTACCAGCGGAAGCCCAGAACGTCAGGTAACTCAGGACCGGATAGAGCCTATCAACCATACCGCCGCCCTCTTCACGCAACGTCGCGCTGCCATAACCCGGCAATACCACATAAGGACCATAACCCACGCCATAGCTTCCCAAGGTCATACCGAATCGGCGAAGTTCTTCTTTTTCCAGCTTCGGATTCGCCACCGAGGCAAGATCGAATAACCCCCCCATTCCCAACAGTGTGTTCAGGAAAAAGCGGTTAAAGTGGATCATGGCTTTATAGGGATCGCCCGACACAAAATAGTTTGCCATCGCGGCGGGTTCTTCCAGATTATTGAGGAAGTTACTCAACCCATTACGCGCGAGTTTCGGCACATAGTCACGCCAAGCAACGGCTACCGGTTGGACGACATACGGGTCCAGCACATTGTAGTTAAAGTTGAACATGGTGCGGTTGAATCCCTCAAGTGGGTCAGAACGCCCTTGGGCTGTTTTATCCGAAGAGCTGGTGCACCCAATCAGCATGACACTGGCCAGCACCACTCCACTCAAACTATTATTCATAGTGATTCTCCCTGATAAAATTGCGTTTCGCCCACATTACAACCCTATGGCGTACCCACGATCCGTCTCAACGCGTTGATGGCGAAGGACGTATTCGGACAAGAAATAGGCATAGGTAGTGTAACATTTTATTGCGCTTCATCGAGGAAAGCTAACGTAATAGTGCTTATTAATGCGTGTATTACTGAATTAGCAAGCCAAAGAACGAGTTTGTATGCTACAAAGACTCAGATTCAATGCCTTGCACACGGACATTCTTCACACTTTTTTGCCACCAATTGACGGGATATTAATCAATCGCACATTCATGTGATTATGCTTACGGTCAAAATGCGTATAATGTCTTCGCTGAAGTCTTCATAAGAATAGATATAATGAACAAGGAAGTTATAAATATGTTTTTAAAGAAATTAATTCAACATAAATAGCAATTAATGTACTCTAATATGTACACATATCACTTAAACATATCCAATTTGACATCATCCCCGCCTTAAAGGACCGGATTTTACGGCGCACCTGATAAAAGTGATTCATCCTTCGGTGTTCGCGTACCTGATATTCCAGACTGTTTCTCTGGTGGCGACAATTATCAGGATGCGATTGGAGATCGTGCGTGAGGCTATCGACGCCGCATATCGAATTACTGGTGGAAGATGGCGAAGCAGTGCCGGAAGCGACGTGTGAAAAATTGGCTGGCCGCTCCCGATTATGCTG
>JBPETC010000158.1:0-2299 GCA_051710325.1 Symbiopectobacterium sp. | reverse complement strand
AAATCTGCACGCTGTGCAACCGATTGAAACGCCTCAATCGTAATCCGAAATGCACGATAGGCTTATCGGTACTTACATCAAACGTGAGTATTACGTTTGATGATGTATTAGGTTATTGAATGCAAGATAAAAATCCGCAGTAGTGCAGGCATAATGCGGTAAGTTTAAAAATTCAGACACAGGACAAGGTAAAATATTCAGGTATACTACCTGCCGTTATGCTATTAAAAATAATGGGCGTCGACGATGTTACGTAATCCTATTCACTTGCGGCTTGAGAAGCTGGAAAGCTGGCAGCACCTGACTTTTATGGCTTGCCCTTGCGAGCGGATGTATCCGAACTATTATGAATTCTGCCGCCAAACCAAGTTTGGCGATGCGCAGCTGTATCGTCGTATCCTCGATCTGGTATGGGAAGTGCTAGTAGTGAAAGAGGTAAAATTCAATTTCGATAACCAGTTGGAGAAATGAGAAGATGCTATTCCTTCCGTTGAAGATTACTATTTATACGGTATCTATCTGGCCATTGACACGTGCATTGCATTGGGTGAATTGATTCATTCTCAGCTGAATGGTGCTACGCTCAAGCATGCGATTGCCATTAGCGAAACCTCCATTCGCACAGTGGCGATGCTGGAAATGACACAAGCTAACCGTGAAATGACGGATGAAGAACTCTACACACTGCCTGGGATCGAAGAAGAATGGGGTTATTCAGTGGGAGGTTTTTCGGTTGCTAGCAGCATGTGAAGAGCGTAATTTGGAATTGTTAAAGGGGTGCGCACCGACCTGCTGGAAGCGGGAAGCGGCAATATTGGCATAAATTTAGGCCAATGAGGCGATAAAACGTGATTTAAGGCCTTAAATGACAAGTTGAAGGGCTTCACATCCGCCCCCTGTCTGGTCTAACATTTGTGGCATAAAGAAATGGCTATCGGTGCGTGTATGCAGGAGAGTGCTTTTGAGCATATCTATTGCACTCGATGCTAAGCAAGCGATAAACACAATGTAAGGATAACTTATGAATAAGACTCAACTGATTGATGTGATTGCAGATAAATCTGACCTGTCCAAGGCTCAGGCTAAAACAGCGTTAGAAGCCACTCTGGCCGCGGTAACTGAGTCTCTGAAAACAGGCGATGCAGTACAATTAGTTGGTTTTGGTACGTTTAAAGTGAACCATCGTAACGAGCGCATTGGCCGAAACCCGCAAACAGGTAAAGAAATCAAAATCGCTGCGGCGAATGTTCCGGTATTTGTTGCGGGCAAAGCATTGAAAGACGCTATTAAATAAGCGAATGTCAGTGAAGGATTCAAGCAAAGGGGTGTTAGCGCCACTTTGCTTTTGTGGCGCAGGCTGGTCACAATGGCTATTTGTCGGATTGCTAACCGCTTGCTTCCAGCCACACTCACTCCCGCTAATGACGTTCGCTATCGGTTACATAGGCGATCGCGCAGTGGTGCACGTATAGCGCAAGGATGATAGCCAACAACACAAGCACGCATTTAGTGACACTCTACAATGCGTTGTAGGATGATAACCTGTGGCCCGATCGTCACAGGGTGAAAATGCGTTACCTATTTGTTCGGGACCACCTGCGTAAAATAAAGCGTAGTTATCGTGTGTCCATCCGGAAAATCTCCATCTTCGATTTGCTGACCACGGCACGGTGTAGGCTTTATCAACGGCAACTCGACGATCGGCGTAAAAACGTTTCTGACGATGAGATAGCGCTGTTTCAGTTTGATGCCAAGCGGATGCTGGAACTCAGCTAGGTGTTACGTACCGGCAGTGTGAGATTACGTCAGGGGCTACAGGGCAATCACGTGCTCACCTGTGATGGACAAAAATGTCAGCTCTGATTTTGATCTACTCTCGCTGAGATGGATATCGGAACAGCGGCAGCATCGCCAGAGGTCACGCTGTGTATGGCATGGTTGGATGTCTCTTCGGGAACGCAACTGCTGCTGGTAGCTTAGCAAGATTTGTATCGATGGAAGCCGTTTACCAGCAAGTAGGGTTATAAATCTACCCGTCCATTCTCGCATACCCTTGTCATTCCCGCCTACGCGGGAATCTCTCACAGGCTAAACGCGTTTCTTCTGCCAGAGCTCCCGGCCCGGCCTACGCCGACGACGAGGGGCATACCATCTATCATTCCAGCATTGTCGCTAACCTAATACATCATCAAACGTAATACTCACGTTTGATGTAAGTACCGATAAGCCTATCGTGCATTTCGGATTACGATTGAGGCGTTTCAATCGGTTGCACAGCGTGCAGATTTTTACGCTCAAT
>JBPETC010000157.1:0-2398 GCA_051710325.1 Symbiopectobacterium sp. | reverse complement strand
GGAGAGCAGTTTTTGTTCCGGATCGAACTGGTAGATATTTACCCCCGCCAGCTCTTTATCCCCCACAACGCGTTCAATATAGATAAAGTCGTTGCCGTCTTTCGCCCACAGCCCGTTCTGGGTCGAATGACGAGGTTATCCACCGCCGCTAACGAACACGGCATTGCCATGATCTTCACCGACATGCGTCATTTCCGCGTTCCGGCGGCGCTGCTTGTTGTTATGCGTTATTCTTTGGCAACCAGTTTTAGATCAACCGGGATAATTGCCTGTACCTTTTCATATTTTTGATGACCTTGTCAGCGATTTATACGCCAATTTCATCGATTTTTTCATGACGTTGTGCAATAGTGGTAACCAATTTTCCACCCTCTACGGCTTTTACGCCATCCTGCGTGCCATCAAAACCACCATGACGTCTGTTTTACCAGCAGTTTGCAGAACACGCAGCGCACCCAATGCCATGCCATCGTCACCGATGCCTTTTTCGAATCCGTTCTCCGGCTTAATTACCACGGGTGCGACCACGCTGGCCGGGTTTTGGATTCTTTGCCAAAAGCCATTCTGTTTTATCGGCAGATGTTGCAGTGGTTATGCGGGATGGGGATCATGTATTAGCGGTGGCTATTCTGCCTATCCTCAGCGTTGAGGGCATGCAGCTTTACCGTGCTTGAGATTTCTAGTCTGTTGAAAGATAATAAAATGCGGTATCGTATCGCATCGCATCGCTCGGAAACCACGAAAACATTATGGATGATCTGTATGTTGCTTACCGTGGCCTGTGCGGTAGCGCTGTGGTTGGTTGGATATCACTTTTATACTATCGGACACAGCTTTTCCACCATTGCCATCGGCGGTTTTTCAACCCATGACGCCAGCATCGGCTATTTCAACAGCCCTACCATCAATACCATCGCGGTATTTCCGGTGATTTCCGGCTGTAATTATAGTTTGCACTTTGTCATGCTGAGTGGAAGAAGTCTCAAGGTGTACGGTCGCGATCCGGAATTTCGCATGTTCATCTTTGTTCAGATATCGCTGTTGGCGATGTGCACGCTGGTGCTGTGGTTCCATAATGTTTACGGCAGCGGTATCCAAGACGCTAAATCAGGCGTTTTTCCAGGTGGTGTCCATGTCTACCATAGCAGGGTTTAACACCAGCAGTTTTGCCGCCTGGCCGCTATTTTGCCTATTTTGCTATTGTGCTCTGCTTTTATCAGCGGGTGTGCATGGTCGACGGGCGGTGGCTTATGAAGTGATTTGTATCCTGCTATTATTCTTATAAAGAGATCGAGAGCTCAAAGGATTGGTGCACCCACAAAACGCGCTCTATACCATCAAGTTTGGACGTTATGCTTTGCCGGAGCGGATCATCGAGGCGGTATGGGGCTTTTTCTCCGCCTAAGCGTTGGTGTTTATTGTCAGTATGCTGGCAGTTATAGCTACCGGTGTGGATGATTTTTCTGCTTTTTCCGCTTTTCACGGCGACGCTAAACAATCTGGGACCGGGATTAAGGGGTAGTGGCCGATAACTTCACCACCATGAATAACGTAGCGAAATGTATTCTGATTTCAGCCATGGTGTTCTGGCGTCTTGAAGTGTTTACCTTGCTGGTGTTGTTTACACCTACGTTCTGTCGCGCATAACCTAAAATAAAAACTCAAAGATCAATGATCTATGAAAGCGTTGATACTTTTTTCGAGTAAGGATGGTCAAACCAAGGCTATCGCCTCTTATATCGCGACGGTGCTAAAGGGTAAGGTCGAGTGCGATGTTGTTAACATCATGGCCGCTAACAATATCGAACCCGCGCATTACGATCGCATTCTGATCGGTGCTTCGGTACGCTATGGTTATTTCCAGCCTGAGGTGTATGCTTTTATCAAACAACATGTGGGGAAATTGCAGCGTCTGCCAAATGCTTTCTTCTCTGTGAATCTGACCGCGCGTAATCCAGACAAGCGCACGGCACAAACTAATCCCTACACCCGGAAGTTTTTGCTGCGCTCCCCGTGGCAGCCAGCACTGTGCCGTGTGTTTGCCGGTGCACTGCGCTATCCGTGTTATGGTTGGCTCGATCGGGTGATGATTCAGCTTATTATGAGAATGAGCGGTGGTGAGACGGACAGCAGTAAAGAGATTGAATACACTGATTGGCAACAGGTTGAGCATTTCGCACATGAATTTGCTCAGCTTGGTGCAAAAAACGCTTTTAATGGTGCAAAAAACGCTTTTAATGCTGATGTTTAGTACTCCATGCCGAAAAACACGCACTCAGAAATAAAATTGAAATTAACCGTTGTCAGCGGCGAAAGAACCCCCTATACTGCGCCTCCACTGACACGGCAACAGCGATTCGCGATTGCGGTAATACTCGGAAGGTTAAACGCGAAATTG
>JBPETC010000156.1:0-2461 GCA_051710325.1 Symbiopectobacterium sp. | reverse complement strand
ATCAATACCGTCATGCGTACCTTAAAAAACCCTCTCCGCGGAATGTAACAACGTTGCCACTGGATAGCCTATTGGCAACAAAAAACGACAGCGTTGGCTATGGTATGTATGAGCGCTGTGTTTGAAGATGACAAGCGCTGTATTTGAAGATGACAAAAGCGCGAAGTGGTTTTATCCTCAGTCTGCGACTTATTTCAGCAAAGCGCTGGCTTTTGCCACCACGTTATCCACCGTAAAACCAAACACCTCGAACAGTTTTTCCGCCGGAGCCGATTCGCCGAAGCTCGTCATGCCCACTATCGCCCCGTTCAGACCGACATACTTGTACCAGTAGCCTGCAACGCCCGCTTCGATCGCCACACGTACACTCACCGCTTTCGGCAGCACCGCTTCACGGTAGGCTTCATCCTGCTTGTCGAATGCATCGGTGGACGGCATGGAAACCACACGTACCTTGTAACCTTGCGCGCTCAGCACGTCATAAACCGCCACTGCAAGTTCCACTTCTGAACCGGTAGAAATCAGGATCAGATCCGGTTGCCCGTCTCTATCTTTCAGCACGTAAGCGCCTTTCGCCACGTCCGCCAGTTGCTGCTCTGTGCGTGTCTGTTGGGCTAGGTTTTGCCGCGACAAGATCAGCGCCGTCGGGCCATCCTTGCGCTCAATAGCATATTTCCACGCCACCGCAGTTTCTACCTGATCCGCCGGACGCCAGGTGCTCATATTCGGCGTCACGCGTAGGCTCGCCAGTTGCTCTACTGGTTGGTGCGTCGGGCCATCTTCGCCAAGACCGATGGAGTCATGGGTATATACGTAGATACTGCGGATTTTCATTAATGCGGCCATGCGCACCGCGTTACGGGCATATTCCACAAACATTAGGCAGGTCGCGGTATACGGCAGGAAGCCGCCGTACAACGCCAGACCGTTAGCAATAGCGGTCATGCCAAATTCGCGCACCCCATAGTGGATATAGTTGCCCGCCGGGTTTTTATCCAGCGAGACCGAGCCGGACCAGATGGTCAGGTTGCTCGGTGCCAGGTCGGCAGAGCCGCCGAGGAATTCAGGCAGCAGCTTGCCGTAGGCTTCCAGCACCTTCTGCGAGGCCTTGCGGCTGGCAATTTTTGCCGGGTTGGCTTGCAGGCCTTCGATGAATTTCTGGGCATTAGCCTGCCAGTTGGCCGGCAGGTCAGCGACAGTACGGCGTTTGAATTCAGCAGCCAGTTCCGGATAGGCTTTGGCATAGGCGGCAAACGTCTCGCTCCAGGCGCTCTCTTTCTGCGCACCAGCGGCTTTAGCATCCCAGGCGGCATAGATTTCAGCGGGGATTTCAAACGGCGGGTATTTCCAACCTATCTGCTCGCGTGAAGCGGCCACTTCGTCGTCACCCAGCGGCGCACCGTGGGAATCATGAGTGCCGGCCTTGTTCGGTGAGCCGAAACCAATCACGGTTTTGCACATTAGCAAGGACGGTTTGTCCGTCACCGAGCGTGCCTGTTCGACAGCGCGGGTGATGGCATCGGCGTCATGGCCGTCGACACAACGCACCACGTGCCAACCGTAGGCTTCGAAACGTGCTGCAGTGTCATCGGTAAACCAGCCTTCCACGTGACCGTCAATGGAGATGCCGTTGTCATCATAGAATGCCACCAGTTTACCCAGTTTTAGGGTACCAGCCAGCGAACACACCTCGTGGGAGATGCCTTCCATCATGCAGCCATCACCCATGAACACGTAAGTGAAGTGATCAACGATATCGTGACCCGGACGGTTGAACTGCGCCGCCAGAGTGCGTTCTGCCAGCGCCATACCAACCGCATTGGCAATACCTTGCCCGAGCGGGCCAGTGGTGGTTTCCACGCCGTCGGTGTAGCCGTACTCTGGGTGTCCCGGGGTTTTGGAATGCAGTTGGCGGAAGTTTTTGAGCTCTTCAATCGGCAGGTTGTAGCCGGTAAGGTGCAGCAGGCTGTATATAAGCATGGAAGCGTGACCGTTGGAGAGGATGAAACGGTCGCGGTTGACCCAGTGCGGGTTAGCCGGATTGTGATTAAGGTAATCGCGCCACAGAACTTCTGCGATATCTGCCATACCCATTGGTGCGCCCGGGTGACCGGATTTGGCTTTTTGCACGCCATCCATGCTGAGTGCGCGGATGGCGTTGGCAAGTTCTTTACGAGAGGACATGCTTTACTCCAGATCTGATTGAACAGATGTCTTTCCAAATATATATTTAATAATCAATATGTTATACAGCAAGACAAAAGAGAGATGGCTATAAATGTACATGAAAATGCGAGCGATTGTACATGGAACCATTGGCGAAATAAGAAGGTTATTCATTCAATAACCTAATACATCATCAAACGTAATACTCACGTTTGATGTAAGTACCGATAAGCCTATCGTGCATTTCGGATTACGATTGAGGCGTTTCAATCGGTTGCACAGCGTGCAGATTTTT
>JBPETC010000155.1:0-2518 GCA_051710325.1 Symbiopectobacterium sp. | reverse complement strand
AAATCTGCACGCTGTGCAACCGATTGAAACGCCTCAATCGTAATCCGAAATGCACGATAGGCTTATCGGTACTTACATCAAACGTGAGTATTACGTTTGATGATGTATTAGGTTATTGAATGAAATAGATATCTACGTTGTAAAGCCAATCTATCTGACGATCTTTCTGTCTCATTGCGTTATCGTCCATATTATAAAAGCACTAGCGGTAATATTGAAATATAGGGTCGTACTTCTGAAAATGGTTATAATCTGACCTCGGTTGTTTCCTATAATTTTCTTAAAGACTACACAATTGAATATGAATTGGATTATCAAAAATTCAATGCTGCTAGCGCAAAATTGGCAGATAATGAAAGTTATTTTTTTGGTCATAATGTGAAGTTGAGCTACAAGTGGGATAAAAACTGGCGTCCCTCATGGAGATGGGAAATGCTCCTGAATCAGGAACCACGGATAATCGTCAAACACGTTATCGCGTTGGTGTTTAATACAATTTCTGATGAAACATGTGGTGATAAAATAAAAGTCGCCTGATTATTCAGGCGACTTTTTATACAGAATTAAAGCATTAATCTTAAAAATCTTATTTTTGCTTTAGACCCAGTGCGTTGACGATACGAATACCGTTTTGTAATGCATCGTCTTGCAGGTCGCGCAGCGGCCGCCGCAGGCTGCCTGCCGGCAAGCCGATGGCTTTCATCAGCGATTTTACCGCCACTGGATTGATGGCCAAATAGGTATAGCGGCAGCAATTATTGGTAAGCGGTACGGAAGTGTGCAGCATCGTCGCCGTTTTTCCCACGAACGTGAAATTTTATCCAGTTCTGCCAGCGTAATGTTGCCGGTCATGTTTGCGGTACCATGTCCACCGAGTGACATGGTTGGAACCACCAGTCCTAAGTTTGGGGGATTCGCAGCACATGACCGAAACGTCCGGGTTGCCAGCCAGTACTTGCGATACCTGTCCTATGCGAGTGGTGGATTCTTTATGTACCACATAGTTCGAGTGTTTTAAGATGCGCAGCAGCAATGTCCAGTGCAGATCGGACTTCACGCGCGGCGGGTTGTTGTAGATCACGAACGGCAGATCGGTGGCATATGCCACTTCAAGGAAATAGCTTTCGATATCGCTTTCCGGTGCGCAGATATAGGCTGTGGTGCTGCGATAATCGTGCCGTCTGCGCCGTTGTCTTGCGCATAGCGCATATAATTGATGGTGGTATCAGTGTTGTTGCCTGTACAACAGAAGAAAATTTTCATGTCACCCTGACGGAATTGAGCTGTAAGACGAATAATTGTCTTACGCTCTTCCGGTGACAACGTGGAGACTTCACCGGTTGAACCATGATCAGCACAGCTGAGGTGCCATTTTCAGCCTGAAACTGCAACAGCGTTTCAAATGTACCAAAATCGACGCTGCCGTCCTCGTTGAACTGGGCAATTAGCGCTACAAAGGAGCCTTCAATTTTGGGTTTACTCATAGTTTTAGCATGTGTTATCCATAGCAGTATGAAGAACGGCATGGACGGCGCGTATGATAGCGCCTCCATGCGGTGAATGTGAGAGATATCGTTATGGGAAAGCACGCAAAACCGGTGCTGATAAAGATAAGCAAGTGCTCCAGCACCTGTTCGTCGTCACGTCACGGTTATCGCATAGCTCTTGTGACAGTAAAGTTAACCTGCCCAAACGTGGATCGGCATCGATCACGGTCAGCACATGCATGGCGGCACCGCGGGCAAATTCATATCGCCAAATCACCTCGGCACCCACCACCAGATGCGGCAAGGTGCGCGAAAGAGCATCAATAAACCTTGGCCGTTTTACCTGTTGGCGCAACAGAGCGCATCCAGCAGCACTTCAATTGGAATGGGGTGATCGCCATAGCGGGCTTTGGCAGCATCTAACAGTTGTGTGCACCTCGCTAAGCGGGCCAGTACGGCATCCAGTACCGCGTGCAGAAGGCTATCCTAGGAGCCAAAGTAATAGTTTACCGAGGCCAGATTTACCTGAGTGGGCTGAGTAATTTCACGGATAGTGATCAGTTCAGAACCTTTATGGGCAAAACGTGCAATCGCCTCCTGCAGGATGCGCTGAAGGATTTACGGTTGTTTCTCTTTTGTCGATGTGGTCATGGCAGTATCTTTGATTCAGGCCCTTTTCAGATCCTGATACACCAGCGCAGCTCAATGCTGGACGCCGAAGGAATCAGGTCATCGTTAAAGTCATAGTGCGGCGTGTGCAGCACACGGCAGTATAGCCATTACCGACCATCATGAATGCGCCAGGGCGCTGTTCCAGCATGTAGGAGAAATCTTCTGCACTACAGTAGCGGTGTCATATTCGGATTCACACTGGCGACCATGTGCGCGGCGCGAATTGCACTAGATGCAAACACCGTCGCGAATTTAGCGTCGGTGAATACGCCTGCTGCCAATGCAGCAACGACCACGGGTGGGCCAGTGACGTCAGCGCAGACAGGTAATGGGCATCAGCCTGTTGTACCGGTTACCAC
>JBPETC010000154.1:0-2526 GCA_051710325.1 Symbiopectobacterium sp. | reverse complement strand
CAACCAGCTTTGCTGCTTCGAGCTTAAGTTCTGCCGTGAAATGTTTTGCCATTTACTCACCTGTCGTATTGTTGAGGTAAGCATATCACCTCCGATAACGTAGCCTATATCAGTGTGATAATACAGATAAAGCGTTAATTTAAGAAAAATCCTTCAGGAAGCCTGGGAAAATGCCGACGATTGGTTTAGTGCAGAATAATCACTGGCATTAATAATTGAGACCTTCTATTTTATCCTTGTAATTTTCACACTAGCCGGTAAATGCTCGATGACGGAGGGACATAACAATGACGGTAGAGAAATCAGAACAAGCCATGACGTTCGGCGAACTATTAGCGCTGATTGAAAACGGAGACCAGCAGCACAAGATTGATTCGTTGGAACTGGCGTTTTTCTCCTTGACATTCTCACTGAATGAAAGAACGGTACAGCAGCTGTTGCTACATAATTTGAAACTAGAATCACACAACGAACATCGCGCAGAACAGACAAAAAACACCTGGGGCTGCTTATTGGCGTATTTGAAAGCATGCCGGTATCAGCACCGAATGAGCTGTTTTACATCCGACTGATTTATATTTCATTGAAAGTTTTGGATATCAAACCTAGAAATTTTTCTTTGCAAAAAGAGTTAAAATAACTCACCTGCTGTACAAAAGTCACAGCATACTCAAGTTGCTATTGTCAATCATGAGCCGCCAAAGCCTCGTTGGTCACTCATGTTAGTAACTAGTTAATAAGGGTATATATGGATAGAAAAATGAAGTTATTCAGACCCATCCTCTTGTAGGATGGGATATCAGCACCGTTGACAGTTATAACGCCATGATGATCCACTTATATTATTTAACCACCACAGACCAGGCTCCTGCAGATGCAAACGTAGGCCGAACCTTATGCCTTGCTACATCGGTAGCAAGGCAATTTATTTATATTCTTAAAGCGGGTATCGCTAAAATTGAATCAACAGATTTTCAGACACAGGATTTACTTAAACACTAGTCTCCCGATTTCACAGTAACCGATTATCCATTGACGACACCGCCATCAGGCGGTGTCGTCATATTAAGCGCGCTTAAGTTTCATGATTAGCTATATGCCCCATAAATAATATGCCCCATAAATACTTTGTCACTATTCACTACTGCCGTTTTCATCAGATGCCGGGATATGCAACGCCTCCCCTGAGCTGATCGCGTGATTTATTAAAAATCTTCATGCAGGTTTTCTGTCCGCGGTGCCGATTACGCTGTGTTTCCAGCGGCAACGCCAGCTCGCTTTGACAGGCTTCCCTACAACAGCCCTGATAGGCCGCCTGACAGCGGGGACACTGAATGAATAATAAGTGACACGCTGCATTGCGGCAGTTGGTGTGGGTATCGCACGGTTCACCACATTGATGGCAGTGGGCGATAACATCCTCCGTGATACGTTCTCCCATGCGCTCATCGAAGACAAAGTTTTTACCGATGAATTTTACCGGTAAGCCCTGGGCCTTGGCCTGACGGGTATATTCAATGATACCACCTTCCAAATGGTAAACGTTCTTGAAGCCCTGATGGCGCATATAGGCGGTGGCCTTTTCACAACGAATGCCACCGGTGCAATACATCACGATATTTTTTTTCCTCGCATCAGCCAGCATTTCTGCGGCCATCGGCAATTGCTCGCGGAAAGTATCGGAAGGTACTTCAAGCGCATTTTCAAAATGCCCCACTTCATATTCATAATGATTACGCATATCGACAAACAGCGTGTCTGGATCCTCCGACATGGCGTTAACCGCTTCTGCTTTCAGGTAGATACCAATGTCGCTGGGATTAAAGGTCGGATCGTCGATGCCATCCGCAACAATACGATCACGAACTTTCATGCGCAATACCCAAAAGGATTTTCCGTCATCATCCAGTGCCACATTCAGCCGGATACGGTCCAATGCCGGATGCGCGCTGTATAGCGACGCCTTAAAGTCGTCGAAGCGGCTAGCAGGTACACTCACCTGCGCATTAATGCCTTCAGTTGCCACATAGACACGGCCAAATACCTGATATTGTAGAAATTGCACGTAAAGGTTATCGCGAAACGCTTGTACATTATCAAGCGCAAAATATTTGTAAAAAGAAACCGTGGTGCGTGGCTCGATTTCCGCGAGCATGCGCGCTTTCAGTTCCTTATTGGAAACACGGTTGTATAACAGTAGCATGGCATACGTTCCTGTCTTCAACAAGGGTTAATCAGATTATAACGTTACGGCGACATGTGCGTATGTAACGCGCGGGATTATAGCCGATCGCGGCAATTATGCCACAGGAGAAATTCGTGCGTCATGGAGGAAATCGTCGACACAGCAAAAATATCTCGGCGTATGATGATTTATTCGTTTTTTCTTGGATAAGGAGAACGAACGCATCCCAACTACTTGAGCTCGGTGAAGGAATCGGCAGGTGACATGTGGATCATCGCAGACTTCCGGTATTATAGTGCCCAATACGGGATGCATAAAGCTCCCTGATAACTGTAGGATCC
>JBPETC010000153.1:0-2593 GCA_051710325.1 Symbiopectobacterium sp. | reverse complement strand
ATGCAAACACCGTCGCGAATTTAGCGTCGGTGAATACGCCTGCTGCCAATGCAGCAACGACCACGGGTGGGCCAGTGACGTCAGCGCAGACAGGTAATGGGCATCAGCCTGTTGTACCGGTTACCACGCCCCCTTCTACTGCTATAGAGCCACTTGCTTCACCGAGCGTAACGCCTGTCAGTGACAACGGCAATAGCATTGCTATGACCTTTATCGCCAACTGCTGGCTAGAAGTGATCGATGCGGCAGACAAAAAACTCTACAGCGGAATGCAGCGCAGCGGCAGTGTGTTAAACTTGAGCGGTCAAGCGCCCTATCGCTTGAAGATCGGCGTACCAGCAGCAGTGCAAATTCAGTATCAAGGTAAACCGGTGGATTTGAGCCAGTTTGTAGAAAACAACCAGATTGCTCGTCTGACGCTGGCAGCGGAGTAATTTCCGGTGCAGGCGATGCTGTAGATGTGGAGAAGAAGTAATGCATAACCCTGCACCCATCGTTCGTCGCAAATCAACGCGAATTTACGTCGGCAAAGTGCCTGTTGGTGACGGTGCACCGATTGCTGTGCAGTCGATGACTAACACCAGAACCACTGATGTGGATGCCACGGTAAAACAGATCAAGTCCCTTGAACACGTTGGTGTGGATATTGTTCGCGTCTCGGTGCCTACCATGGACGCAGCAGAAATATTTAAGCTTATAAAACAGCAGGTTAACGTTCCACTAGTGGCTGATATCCACTTTGACTACCGTATCGCGCTGAAAGTGGCGGAGTACGGCGTAGACTGCCTGCGTATCAATCCCGGCAATATTGGCAACGAAGAGCGTATTCGCTCGGTGATAGATTGCGCGCGCGATAAAAACATTCCGATTCGTATCGGGGTCAACGGCGGTTCACTGGAGAAGGATCTTCGAGAAAAATACGGAGAACCCACGTCGGAAGCGCTGTTGGAATCTGCAATGCGTCATGTGAACATCCTCGATCGCCTCAACTTCGATCAGTTCAAGGTGAGCGTGAAAGCGTCGGATGTATTTCTGGCAGTACAGTCTTACCGCTTGATAGCGACGCGTATCGATCAACCACTGCATCTGGGGATTACGGAAGCAGGTGGCGCACGCAGCGGTGCGGTCAAATCAGCTATCGGTCTTGGGCTGTTGCTGTCAGAAGGCATTGGCGACACGCTACGTATTTCTTTGGCGGCCGATCCGGTTGAAGAAGTCAAAGTCGGCTTTGATATCCTGAAATCGCTGCGTATTCGCGCGCATGGCATCAATTTCATCGCGTGCCCTACCTGCTCTCGTCAGGAATTCGATGTTATCGGTACGGTCAACGCGCTGGAACATCGTCTGGAAGATATTATTACGCCGATGGACGTTTCCATTATTGGTTGCGTGGTCAACGGTCCGGGCGAAGCGCTGATCTCAACGTTGGGCGTGACCGGCGGTAACAAGAAAAGCGGCTTTTATGAAGATGGTGTGCGTCAGAAAGAGCGCTTTGACAACGACGACATGATTGACCAACTTGAAGCGAAAATTCGCGCCAAAGCGGCGATGTTAGATGAAAATAAACGCATCATGGTCAATGTGGTGGACAAGTAATCAACCTCGCATCGTCAGTGCTTGTTAAATCTGGTTGTGGTTTTTTTAACGTTGAACAGAGCATATTGAGCCTCCTATAACCGGGTCTATTGGGAAAACGATTTTAAAACGCATAGAGAGCTGACGTGGCAAAAAATATCCAAGCCATACGCGGCATGAACGATTATTTGCCTGCCGAAACGGCCTTATGGCAGCGTATCGAAGATAGCTTGAAAAAAGTACTCCACAGTTACGGTTACAGTGAAATCCGTCTTCCCATCGCTGAACAGACGCCGTTGTTTAAACGGGCGATTGGCGAAGTGACCGATGTGGTCGAAAAAGAGATGTACACCTTTAACGACCGTAACGGTGATAGCCTCTCACTGCGTCCGGAAGGGACCGCAGGTTGTGTACGTGCTGGTATTGAACACGGCATCCTTTATAATCAGGAACAGCGCCTGTGGTATATGGGGCCGATGTTCCGTCACGAACGTCCGCAAAAAGGGCGCTACCGTCAATTCCATCAGTTAGGCTGTGAAGTTTTTGGTCTGCAAGGGCCTGATATCGATGCCGAACTGATCCTGCTCAGCGCGCGCTGGTGGAGCGAACTGGGTATCTCCGAACACGTTGCGCTGGAACTGAACTCCATCGGTTCGTTGAAAGCGCGGGCGCGCTACCGTGACGCCTTGATCGCATTTCTGGAACAACACAAAGATCAGTTGGATGAAGATTGTTTGCGTCGCATGTACACCAACCCGCTGCGCGTATTGGATTCCAAAAACGCGCAGGTGCAGGCACTTCTCAATGATGCGCCGGTGTTAACGAACTATCTGGATGATGAATCTCGCCTACACTTTGAGCAACTGTGTGAACTTTTAACGCAAGCGGGTATCACATCTAAGGTGAATCCGCGGTTGGTGCGCGGTCTGGATTATTACAACCGCACGGTGTTCGAGTGGGTCACCACCAGTCTGGGTTCGCAGGGCACGGTGTGCGCGGGCGGCCGTTATGATGGCAT
>JBPETC010000152.1:0-2643 GCA_051710325.1 Symbiopectobacterium sp. | reverse complement strand
CACCTGGCGTTTGGGACGGATCGGCACCAAAGAGCGAGAAGACACCTCCTGGCTTAAACGGCGACTGTTTCTGTATACTACACCGGTTATTTCTTCATTATTTTCCTTGCATTCATTATTTTCCTTACATAAAGGTCAGCGTCATACTTGATCTTTTATTTCATAACAATAGCACATGCCCAGAATAATATTCCTGGGCCTTTTATATATTTATTTACCGAAAATACGCTCCTGTATAAAAAGTATTTACATTCCATTTAGTTTTTCTTTCATAAAATTATGCCAGACGTTGTACACACCGTGCATATCCTCGTTTGAGGTCAAGTATTCAATGAGTTAATCACAGCGTAAACTCTCCTGGCTCTCCTAACTCTCCTGCGTAAGTTGCTGGAACTGCTCTCAGGGTTCAGAGTGGCATTTTGGTGCACTGATGGCTATAGGGCTTACAACGACGAACTTACAAAAGCAAAACACATTGTTGGCAAACTGTATACACAGCGTATTGAGCATGAAAATCTGCACACTGTGCAACCGATTGAGGGTAATGCGTTGATTGTTTTTATTAGATTTATTTATGAAAAAACGCATTCTCTACACGGAATCCTCTAAGCATGTAGGTGGGCAGGAATTGCAAGCGATCATGCAATTACATGCCTTACAACATTTAGGCTTTGAGGTGCTGTTGGCATGTCGCCCGGAAAGTGAAGTTGCTACACTTGCCGCTGAAAAACATATTCCAATATACCCGGTTATATTTAGAAATAGTTATCATTTCCCATCGCTGTGGCGATTCAGACAGCTTATTAATGAATATAATCCCTTATTTGTCGTCAGCCACAGCGGGCATGATGCAAATATTGCTTCACTGGCAACCAAGCTGACCTGGAACAGGCCAACACTCGTGCGGCAAAAAACCTATCTGACCAGCAGGATTAAACAATTTAGCGCCAATTATCTGGCGGATCAGGTAGTGGTGCCCAGCAGTGGCATGAAGCAAGCGATGGTGACGGGTGGCTGTCGTGATGAGAAAATTGAGGTGGTCGCACCTGGATTTGACTTTGCTACCTTGCATGCCGAGAGCGAGCAGACCTTGCCTGTCTCTGTGCAATGTTGGCTGGAGGCCAGTACGTCGCCAGTCATTGTTCAGGTTGGTATGCTGCGTGCTGAAAAAGGACACGATACCGCTTTGGCCGCGTTGGCGACGCTCAAGCAGTCAGGCCATGGGTTTCGTTACCTGATCGTTGGCGACGGTCCCGAATGTAAGGTTATCAATGCAATGATTGTGCACTATGGTTTGCAAGATAAAGTGATGATGGCGGGTAAGCTATTCCCGGTAGCGGCCATCTACCGGCATGCAGATCTGGTGTTGATGCCTTCACGTAACGAATCATTTGGGATGGCATTGGTTGAAGCGATGTATTTTGGCGTCCCAGTGATGGCAAGCGATGTGGGAGGTATCCCGGATGTTATCTGCCATCAGGAAAACGGCGTATTGTTGCCATGCAATAATGTCGCGGCCTGGCAGAATGCTATTGCTGATTTCCTTATGCATCCTGAACCCTATCGGCAGAGGGGCCGCCGCGCCTGCCATGACGTGGTATTGCGCTACTCTATCTATGTCTGTGTCAAAAAAATTATCGCATTGGCCTATAAGGAGCCACACCACGGTTGCGGCAATGTCTTAAATTAAGACTAGTACCGTATCCCCGTACAGTTTAACTGTACGAGAGCACATAGCCTTATGTAATCTCTTCCGCTGTCAGCGTCATGGTGCTACTGGTGATGTAATTGCCGGAAAGCACTTTTGTTTTGCAACTGCCGCATATTCCTACGCGGCAGGCCGCATTAACCGGTATTTTATGGTTTTCCAACGAGCTAACAGACTGATGCCACCGGAACACGCAGTGTATTAAGCAGTTGGCGAATGATCATTATCAACTGCTCACTGTCCTCTTCCAGTGATTCAGCGCTAATTTGGAACTTCTCTTTGTAAAAAAGAGCGGCGTGGTAGACAGCATCGGCGACTAGTGCGGAAACTTTTTGCATATGAGGGTATAGGACGCAGGTCATCACAATGCGCGGTGCCAGATCCGGCACCGCTTGTTTCAGTAACTCAGGCGTTAACCTTCTGGCGAGAAAACCCGTTTCGGCATCAAATTCGGCGACCAACGTCAGCATCAGCTATGATGCTATAGTGCTCTGCAAAAGGCGTTGCCACTCTGTGGCAAAAATTGCCTGCCACGCAGTTTACGAACATTAAAGATAACCTGCAAGTAAACGTTGGGACGGGTGCGTCAATAACCAACGATTCATCGACATAATGGGCGTTACGCCACAGCCTGCGACCATCATCAGATAACGTTTCTGTTCGGCATGAACAGCATCGACGCAGGTAAATTCGCCTTGAGCATCAGAAAGCCACAGATAATCACCGGGTTTGACCTGCTGCGTCAGCTAGCCTTGAGCCCGTCCCCTGTGTTCTACTCGCCGCACCTTCATCGTGATAAAGGGGCGTAATCCTGGGGTTGAGGAGAGGGTATAGGCGCACAGGATGTCGGAGTCGTCGTCAATGCAAACCAGTGCATACTGCCCTGGACGATAGGGGTAGAAATCGTGATTAATTAGCGAAAGCGTCCATTCGTC
>JBPETC010000151.1:0-2711 GCA_051710325.1 Symbiopectobacterium sp. | reverse complement strand
CAGTTATCAGGGAGCTTTATGCATCCCGTATTGGGCACTATAATACCGGAAGTCTGCGATGATCCACATGTCACCTGCCGATTCCTTCACCGAGCTCAAGTAGTTGGGATGCGTTCGTTATATTCTCAATGATATGGGAATAAGAGATAATCTTATGCAGGTATCGATGGAGCCGGAACATATCACTATGACCGATCCCTATTTCCTTGAGCATCGTCTCTACCAGAGTGTGGATTTCTACACTGCCGTGATTCTGAAAGCTAATGGAGCTGCCGCCCTCTATGTTCCCAGTGATCTCTGCGGTAGGCCCATACTATCGGTTGGGATTGTCGCTGGAAGGAACTGCAAACTCAGGAACCCAAAATCTATCATCCATGCCAGATTTATACTGGCCAACCGCGTCGGGACTACGCATCACAGTTGAAATAATGTATCAGCCATCCTCCGTTTTCACGGAGGATGGCTGTATCAAAGAAGGAAAATGGCTACTCGTGATCTTTACGCTGTCAACTGTGCTCCGGTAAGAAGGGCGCAACATAGTGCTGGTAGCGAGAGGGTTTTAGCTGTATTATATTCGCCACCAGAGCCAGCCCAACAATGCAGTTCTTAAAATAAGAATCGATACCGAAATCGATAAATTGTACACCGCCGGTTTCGCAGATCTCAGAATATTGCTTATACAGCATGTAAATTGCATATTCCATGTTGTTGAGCATACTTTTTAGCCGCTCTTGTTGATGTCAGAGCCTTCAAACTATTTTTGACACATCGTATTTTAACACATCGGGCAACAATGCCGGATAAGGCTGATGTGAGGTAGCCATTGGCTGACTCGGGGAGAAGTAGAGGCGATAAAAAAGGCAACCAGCAGATCCCGCGCCTGCGGTGGGAGTGGCAGGGTGCTAGAAAGCGAGGCCAAGCCAAATAGATAGCGATATTGCGCTCAATCATCCAATAAATTAATCACAGTATAAACCCTCCTGTTTTGGATGTGGAGATACAGTGGCTACAGTTGATGTAAGATGTCCGTTTTGTGAACAGACAGTCTCTGTAAAAAAACACAGTTATGGCAGAAGTGCCCATCAGCCGTTACCGTTGTCAATCATGTAAACGCACCTTCCAACACGATTATTCTTATCGTGCTATTGACTTGGCAATGAATAATGCGGGTATTCGTAACACTGCTTGGGCGTTACATACTAGTATCAATACCGTCATGCGTACCTTAAAAAACCCTCTCCGCGGAATGTAACAACGTTGCCACTGGATAAGCTGCAAATTCAACTCATTGAATACATGACCTAATTTAGGGTGGTGGCAGCGCTGCTTTTGCTGCTTGTGACGAAGAAAAGCAGCACTAAAATAACATGGTACAATTTCATCAGCTTTTCTCCGGCATCATTTAACGCGCCATTGTTGAGTATTTGGCTAAATGTGTCAAAGTTTTTATTTTAAATAGTTTTTATTGCTGTTGTGATTTACCTCTTGTGCGTTTAATGCTTTGTTTATCTGACGATTCTACCTTTAGGTATGGCAGATTGAATACCAGATTTCTCGGCAATGTGAGATAAAAATAGGGTAACGCAGTGTGGTGTACACTGTAAAAGTATTCATTCAATACAAAGTAACAGTAAGTGATAGTAATGAAGGATGCAGAGATTAAATCGGTGCTGAAAAGGGTAAAATGATTGCTTTGGTCGGTGCCGGTGCCAGTGAAAAGTCTCTTGTCCAAGCTATGGTATGATGGCTTATTTATTTGAACAAGGGTATGGACACAATCCCCATCAGCTCTAAATTGGCAAGGCAAGAGCTTCATGGTCAACGAGTTTATGAGTCACTTTCCAATATTCCAGCCAAGCTGGACATGGTTGATGTCTTTCGCCAATCAGAGGCTGTTTACGAGGTGGCTAAAGAAGCCATCGCCATTGGTGCAAAACTGCTGTGGTTATAAATTAGCGTTATAAACGAGCAGGCGGCTGTATTGGCAAAATGCCGGACTTGAGATGGTGATGGATCGCTGCCTTAAAATCGAGATTTCACGATTTGATCTTGCCAAGTAACAATCTGCACTTAATGCCGATCACCTCAGCCGGTATTAATGCTGTAAGCGAGGCGCTCGTTGCTTGATCTCTTTAGCAAGCTCTTCCAGAGAAGAGCGTCTGTCATTATCGGGGGTTTCTTGCATCAACTGTGCTTCTGCCAGATAGGTATGAATAGCTTGTCCTTGTTCATCTTCCATCACAACATGATACCAAGGTGAAGAGCGCAGCGTATCGTGGGTATCCAGTTCCTCCCACGCCGGGCTTACTAGGGAGTATTCAGGATCGATATCAATCACGACACCAGGATATCCCAGTAGTTTATGACGAATCTGTTCTCCAATACCAAATTTACAGATAATCATAATGCCTCCTGAAATAATCTGACTTTGTCACCTTATTTCTATATGGGCGCAAACGCTCAAATTTCAAGTTGTATGTGGAACGTCGATATATGGTCGTGTATTCAATGAGTTGATCACAGTGTAAACTCTCCGGTTTTGGATGTGGAGATACAATAGCTATAGTTGATGTAATATGTCCGTCACACTGAATTTATGCCACTTAAACAGAGGTGATATACTCACCTCAGGACAACACAGGTGCCCCAAATGAAAAAAAAGAAATTTCAGTGCAGAGTTTAAACGTGAATCCGCCCCAGTTGGTTGTCGA
>JBPETC010000150.1:0-2716 GCA_051710325.1 Symbiopectobacterium sp. | reverse complement strand
AACTGTGTTTTTTTTACAGAGACTGTCTGTTCACAAAACGAACATCTTACATCAACTGTAGCCACTGTATCTCCACATCCAAAACAGGAGGGTTTATACTGTGATTAATTTATTGGATGATTGAGCGTTTGATGATGTGTATAACTGGCTTAGATATTATTTCTGAAAAATAACCTTTTATTACCGCGTAAAAACACTGCGTTGCCTAAACGGCCAGATAGCTGTAAGCCAGCCATACCGAACTGTAAGCCAGCCATACCGAATCTTATTACCAATAATGCTCACTGGTAATATGCCCCGGACGGCGACGTAAGTGCTTAGTCATTTCACGTTGTTCTTTCAGGCATTGCTGGGTATCGCGCACCATTTGCGGGTTACCGCAAAGCATCACATGGCTAGTTTGCGCATTGAGTGGCAAACCGACCGCCTTCTCCAGCGAACCATCGCTGATAAGCGATGGAACGCGCCCTGTCAGAGAGCCGACCTGCGTTTCCCGGCTGATGACCGTTTGTATCCGCAATTTATCGCTATAACGCTGCTGTAGCTGCTGCATCTTGGGCAAGTAGCTAAGATCGTTGGCAAAGCGCGCCGCGTGCACTAATACGATGTGCTGGAAACGCTCCAGATCCTTTCCTTCTTCTAAGATCGATAAATAAGGCCCTATGGCGGTGCCCGTCGCGAGCATCCACAGTGTATCGCAGTCAGGGACTTCTTCCAGCACAAAGAAACCCGCCGCGTCTTTGGTGATTTCCAGTGCTATTCCGGGTTGCAGAGCATGCAAATGCGGACTAAGCTTGCCGTAAGGCACGGTGACCAGATAAAACTCAAGAATGGGATTATTGGGGGCATTCACGTAGGAATAAGCGCGCTGAATGCGTTCGCCGTCAATTTCCAATCCCAGTTTGGCGTATTGGCCCGCAGTGAACGCGGCAATCGGTGCCTGAACTTGAATGCTGAAAAGGCTGTCCGTCCAATTTGTTATCTGAATAACGTTACCGGTTACCCACTCTGCCATAGAGCTGTGCTCCTGATGTTTTCGGCCACTCAGGCCATCCCCTCACGAAACGGTGCGTTAGAGATAGAGCCTTTAGGATACGTGATTCTTTAACAACAGTGAAACAATCAATGCAATATACCCGTCGTACTTCAGGTTGCAGACATGTTGTCTGCACTCGTTCACCCGAATCACTTACTTGTGTAGCTTATCTGGATTCACTAACTTGCCGCGTTACGAGACTCATTTATGAGTCTCGTCCTAAAGAGCCAACGCAAGCGCTGTTCAAAACGTAAACGTTTTCTCATGCAACGCGGGATCTTTTCGATAGAGATAATGTGTTGAACGAATACGCCGGATGGTGCGTGATCTGCCGCGAATCAGCAGGTTTTCAGTGTTGTTATATTACCCCGGCGCGCAATCCCTTCCAACAGGTCGCTTTTGGTGATGCCGGTAGCCGAAAAGATCACGTTGTCATCACGCATCATATCGATCAGTGTGAGTACACGTCCAGCTTTAATTCCTATTTCTGCACAAGCGTTCCAGCTCACGATCGCCTAAACGGCGGTTTTCTTCTCTTTCCACTTTAACTTGATGATGTGCCAGCAGGCGACCTTGCATATCACCATCCAGCGCGTGGATCACCGCAGCGGAAATCACCCCTTCCGGCGCGCCGCCGATATCATACAGCACATCGACTTCTCTGTTAGGCATACAGGTCAGAATCGAGGCCGTGACATCACCGTCGGGAATGGCAAACGCTTTCATACCCAGTTGCTGCATTTCAGCAATCACTCCATCGTGGCGCGTTTTCGCCAGTATAATCATTGTAATCTTCTGTAACGGTTTGCCAATTTTGATGGCGATATTGCACAGGTTATCCGTCAATGATAGTAGAAGTGATTGATAGCGTCTTCAGCCTGCTAACCGACGATCAGTTTTTCCATATACATGTCGGGCGCGTGCAGAAAGGTATCTTTTTCGCCGACGGCCAGTACAGCGAGCGCATTGGCTTGTCCCATCGCCGTCATTCGTGTTCCTTCAATGTGATCGATGGCAAATACCACCGCATCGCCCACGCCGGTGCTAACGTGCTCACTGATGTAAAGCATGGGCTTCGTCGATCTCGCTTTAACCGATCACGATCTGCCCGTTGATATCAACCTGATTGAGCATGATACGCATGGCCTGCACCGTCGCGCCATCGGCGGCATTTTTGTCGCCACGGCCAAGCCATTTGTAACCTGCCAGCGCGGCAGCTTCTGTCACGCGGGAAAACTCAATCGCTAATTTACGTTTCATGGATACCTGTCTATTATGTAATAGGAAAAGGGGAGTTTATCGCAATTTTACTACACTCGCTGCGGTGGAGCTGGATGATATCAAGGGAGTGGTGAATGCATCGGGAGCAATAAGCAAGGGCTGTGCTGACAAAACCGTTTTACCTTCCATTATCCTCGGCGAAAGCCGGGGATCTCTGCCAGAAGAAACGTGTGTAATTTGCAAGAGATTCCCGCCTATGCGGGAATGACGTTTGTAAGTCAATTTATCAGTGACCTTTAACGCCGTTCAGTAGAGCGGCGTTATGAGTATTAACGGTGTGACGCCTGCCCGGTGCTGGAAGGTTAATTGATGGGGTTATCCGTAAGGAGAAGCTCTTGATCGAAGCCCCAGTAAACGGCGGCCGTAACTATAACGGTCCTAAGGTAGCGAAATTCCTTG
>JBPETC010000149.1:0-2859 GCA_051710325.1 Symbiopectobacterium sp. | reverse complement strand
CGTGCATCGAACGCTAATCGATGGAAGTGCGCCCTTCCACCACACGGGAGGAACCAAAATACGCTGAAGAGGTATAATGCTACCGGATGATGTAACAACTGATGCAGCAATTTAGCAGCGTGATAGCGCACCCTGATAAGGGTCATGATGCGTGTGTTGATCAGGAAAGAGACGGCGCGCTTTCCCGGTAAGATTTTGGTGAAAATCAATCAACATTTATGCTATAACAACGCATCAAGCGTAGTGAAAATCTTGCACAGACAGACAGGCAAGAAAGCGAGAAAAAAAGATGAGCAGAATTGCACCTGATTGGTGTGTTTTGCATCACTCTGAGAGATTGGGCAGCGTTAACTACCCTGCCAGCGAGTGAACAATGCTTCAGGCAACGCGATATCAAACTGATCGAGGACGCGATTGACTGCTTGATCCACCACGTCTTGCAAGGTTTGCGGACGGTGATAAAACGCGGGAACGGGCGGCATGATCACGGCCCCCATTTCTGAGGCTGCCGTCATTAGACGCAGATGCCCAAGGTGTAATGGGGTTTCACGTACGCACAAAACCAACGGGCGATGCTCTTTTAATATCACATCCGCGGCACGAATCAATAAGTTATCGCTGTAACTATGCACAATCCCTGAAAGGGTTTTGATAGAACAGGGGATAATCACCATTCTCGCGGTACGAAATGAACCAGATGACAGCGAGGCCGCAATGTCACGACTGTCATGCACCACGTCCGCCAATGCCTGCACATCGCGCACACTAAAATCAGTCTCCAGCGTCAGCGTTTGACGGGCGGCCGGGCTTATGATCAGATGAGTTTCTATGTCGGCCAACGGCTGTAACATCTGCAACAGGCGCGCGCCATAAATTGCGCCGCTGGCACCGGAAAGTCCAATGATGAGTCGTTTCATGTCAAACCTCGAAATGCTGCTGTACAGAAAGGATAATAACAGGCAGACTTTGCCTTATCCCAGCTCAATAAGCAACAAAGTGAGGTGCTTACAAGTCAGTTATTGCCGCGCAAGCGGAAATGATATCAGCCTTCAGCTTTCGTTATGCAGTTCTAGATCTTCGACCTCGTTTCTGACCACGAAACGCTTTGGAATCGTCATTATGCAACCCTTCCAGGTAGTTGAGATACCCTGATCGACATCTTTTGTCACATAGATACCGTTAAATACCGAGCATTCAAACTGCACAATATCAGGGTTTTCTTCCCGTGCGGAGGCGATCAGATCATCGAAATCCTGGAAAATCAGGGCCGTCGGCACCAATAATCTGGCGAATCTCTTCTACTTCGTGACCATGGGCAATCAACTTATTGACGCTCTGCATATCAATGCCGTATACCCGTTAGGGAAACGAATTTCCGGCGCGGCATAGGCCAGATAAACGCGACACGTGCACCGGGCTTCACGCGCCATCTCGACAATTTGCTCCAAGGTAAAGATACGGCCACAAGGTAGTGGTTTTTCACAAAGCCCTGGCGGGTAGTACGGTTTATCGATAATGCGCGCAATCTCCAAAGCGATATCGCAGAAGGTTTCCGGGATAGGAACAACCATATCGATATCCAGATCTTCCCACTCGCGCGCAATCTTCTTGCCCAACTTTTTGCCCATTCGCATGCGGACGCTATAAACTGAAGTTTTATCGATAAAAGAGTCCGGGTGAGCAAAATGGACATACTCGAACAGGCATGGATTGCTTTTCTGGTTCTCTGTGCACTGACGGGTAACAGTTTCCCTTTCTCAGTGATGTAAATCACCTCTCTCCGGTGCTACATCACGCAAGAACCCAAAGCTAAGGGTTATAGAGCGAGACGCTTTCTGAGGCCACGATATACTCGATGCGGCTATCGGACAGTTAGCGCTTGCCGATCACCAACGAACGGATAGCGTTTGGATCTCGGAAAGCGAACAAACTGTGCCCGATGATCATTCCACAACGCACGCATAGGCACCGCAAATCATTTTATGGTGTCGACAACGGCAGCAAATACGTTATCGGCAGCATCCAGCGGGTAGTGTTGGAAACGATCCATCTTGCAGGCAAAGATATTGAGTAGAATTTCTGAATCAGAGGTGGTGTTTAACGTGGCGACGCCATTGCTCAAACAGCTGTTTGAGCAGTTCATGAGCGTTTGTCAGGTTACCGTTGTCGCGTCAGCGTGATGCAAAGCGGGGAATTGACATAAAACGGCTGGGGCCTCCGATGCGCTGGAGCTGCCCGTGGTAGGATAAGGCACATGCACCACACACCCATATTGCCATGCAGGCGTTCCATGTGACGAACCTCAAATACGTCCTTCATCAGGCCGTTCATCTCACCCAGAGGCGGAAGCAGTTAATAGGATCGATGGTGACGATGCCTACGGCATCTTGTCCACGGTGCTGTAACACCGTTAACGCGTCATAAATCGACTGGTTTACCGGTGTAAAACCGGGCGATACCGATAAATACTGCACATGTTGTCTTTTCCTCATCAGCGCTACCGCAGTTCAGTTTTATGTGCTGCGGTAAGAAACTTGACGTACTTTGCAGGTAGTCGAAAACCACCTGATGATATAGTTATAAACTGCGGGATAAGCTGAGACCGTTTCCAGTCGTTGCTTTGTGAAAAGCCGGAAAAGGTATCTAAAAAGAACAGCAATGCAGAGACAATCAACACACCGCGCAGCGCACCAAAGCAAATACCCAGTACTCTGTCGGAGCCTGAAAGCCCAGTTCGTTCAACCAATGAACCAATCACATAGTTGACGATCTCTCCCACAATCAATATTGCAATAAACAGAATGGCGACAGTAACCCCGTTGTGCACCAGCTTGTCTTCAAAACGCGTGAAATAGACCG
>JBPETC010000148.1:0-2897 GCA_051710325.1 Symbiopectobacterium sp. | reverse complement strand
GCTACATCCACCGGGCTTATATGCCATCTGGCCTCACTGGTATAACAGTGGTCTGACGCCAAACGAATCTGAGCGACTTTGCTACTTACAGTCTAATCCGGTGGCCAGTATTAGTTGAGCACTACAGAGTATTCCTGATGACGAATAGAATAAGCCCTGAATATTTCGCGTTACAGTAAGGTCGTCAGCAAACGAGTGAGGTTTGAAAAACCTATAGGGATAAGTGATTCGGGCAAGCGGGCGTCGCTAACGCCACCGTAATGTGAAGTGTGATGGGTATCATAATTTTAATAATAAGTAAGTTCCTTAATTATCGTTATTGTGCCATTGCCATAATCAGCGTGTTCCCTTTATAATGAAATTATTGTTCTATTTTTTTAAAATAGAAACTGAGTAGGGTATCCAAAAAATGGCTATTGCAGTTTTAGATAAACTGCCAGATTTCGTGTCGTCCGTTTTGAAAGTTTTTGGTGTTTTTCAGGCATTAGGTGAGGAAAGAGAGATCGGTATTACGAAACTCTCTCAGCGTGTCATGATGTCTAAAAGCACAATGTACCGATTTTGCAGACGATGAAATCCTTGGGATATGTCGCGCAGGAAGGCGAATCCGAGAAGTATTCGTTAACGCTTAAGTTGTTCGAACTTGGCGCCAATGCGTTGCAAAACGTAGATTTGATTCGTAGTGCGGATATTCAGATGCGAGAATTGTCCGCACTGACGAAAGAAACTATCCACCTCGGCGCGTTGGATGAAGATGGTATCGTTTATATTCATAAGATCGATTCCATGTATGACCTGCGCATGTATTCTCGCATTGGTCGTCGCAACCCGCTGCATACTACCGCCATTGGTAAAGTGTTGCTGGCATGGCGCGATCGTGATGAAGTGGTTAAAATTCTGAGTAAAGTGGAATTTATCCGTAGCACGCCGCATACGGTGGGTAACGCTGAGAAGTTTTTGCCTCTGCTCGATACCATACGCCAGTAATGGTATGGGGAAGATAAGGAAGAACAGGAAGAAGGCTTGCGCAGCATTGCTGTTCCCGTCTTTGGCAGTTTCGGCGTGGTGATTGCCGGATTGAGTATTTCATTCCCTACCATTCGCTTTGCTGAAGAGAGCATGCACGAATATGTTGCCATGTTGCATCACGCAGCAAAAAACATCTCCGAGCAGATAGGGTATCATGACTATCCATTCTGAATCGTCTTTCGCTGAACAAACGATTGCTTCTCAAAAAGCCTATCTGACGGTGGGTTTTTTAACATCTGCAGGATGAGAATAATGGCTGAGTATGTGACTGCTATGGGCAACCTGTCGAAGCGCTTCCTATATATGGTCAGTGCGGGCGTTCCCAGGGCGTATCACGCTCACTGGGTGTTTATATGTTTGTCGGCTCGTTTCGTGACAAGGATGAGTATCGTGCTTATCTGACCGCGGTAGAACAGCGGCAGGATACTTAATGTCATATGGTTATCGACACACGCACCGATAACGCGGTGGCATATTCTCGTTGATGCGCGTCGATTGTGAACCACAGTGTTATCGAATTCGCTTCTGTTGCTTTTTCCTCTGTATTACAACGCGCGCCACTTGCGACAGAGGTGCATTTTTTGCTGATGGGCTATGTCTTCGAACAACTGCGCTATCATCGCTACGAGTGGATGCGCGATAGCATGAATATACCGTCTCGGCATGACGCTCTGCGTTTGGGGTTTACCTGTGAGGGGCTGTTAGGCTGTCATTTATAAAGGACAGACGCGTGACACTGCCTGGTTTTCGCTGTTAGATACCGAATACCACAATGCAAACTGGATTTTCTCGATTGGCTGGCACAGGATAACTTCGATGCTGAAGGAAAATAGATCCAATCGCTCGCCGCTATCAGGCAGTCTTGGCTGAAAGAGGGTTTCATGAGCAGTGTAATAGGCGTGGGTGGCTACGAAGTGATAATATCACTTGGATATGCTTGGGTTGAGGATATGAGTTGAGGTTGTTGTGAATATTTACAGATTGTTTTTATCATGTTGATAGTTCTGTTTGCCGCGCTGGTATGGTTTTTTGTTAATCGCGCCAGTGTCCGTGCTAATGGAAAGATCCGCTATGTTGCAAGAAATTTTGGAACAGCAACGTATTCAAACCGCATTCCTTCAATCGTTAGCACTTGTCACTGCGGATGTTACGCCATCTGAGCCTGAAACTGTGTTGTAAACCCATCGGCCGCACCCGCACCAGAACTTGATGCGTTCAATGTCGTTCCCGAGCGCTAAGGCTGATTGAAATAGCTTGGGTGCTCGTCGTCTGCATTGCTTCATAGCGCACGTAATCAATGTGATAACGTGCGTACAATAATCAAAAATAGCAAATGGAAAAATGAATACAACATGGCGGTAGAAAGTCAGCTGGTATTAAAACGGGGATTAAAAAATCGCCATATGCAACTAACCGCCTTAGGCGGTGCGATAGGGACGGGTTGTTTTTAGGGATCTTACAGACCATTCAGATGGCGGGACCTTCTGAATTGTTGGGATACGGTGTCGCGAGCATTACTTGCTTTCCTGATCATGCACCAGTTGGGCGAAATGGTGGTTGAAGAGCCGGTTGCAGGGTCGTTCAGCCATTTTGCCTATAAATATTGTGGCAACTTTGCCGGTTTCCTAGTAGGTTGGAACTACTGGGCAATATTTATCCTGGTGGACATGGCTGAACTTACTACCGTCGGGATCTACATTCAATATTGGTGACCTGATGTGCCCACGTAGTATCGGCGGCGGTTCGTTCAACCAATGAACCAATCACATAGTTGACGATCTCTCCCACAATCAATATTGCAATAAACAGAATGGCGACAGTAACCCCGTTGTGCACCAGCTTGTCTTCAAAACGCGTGAAATAGACCG
>JBPETC010000147.1:0-2969 GCA_051710325.1 Symbiopectobacterium sp. | reverse complement strand
CTTTCCAACCAGTGCGGATGGATTGTGAGAATGTGCAAACTACGAAAACCCAACCAAGGAGGGAATACGAGCAGTACGGCTTATTCCCTTTGCCAAGATGGATTTACAATCATATTTGCAAATAACCCAATATTATTAATACATCGTATTCCCCAATAAATATAAGAAAAAACGATGTGTCTAGCGCCCTAGGGCTGATGCTCAATTAAGGTGTGTAAAAAGAGCATGATAGAAATCCCAGATGTGGAGGGGAGTATGGTCAGAAAGCATTCAAATGTGGAAAAATGCGTATTTATCGGGTGGTCGCTTTATAATCCGTCTTTGACATTTTTCGTCAGTCTGGTTCGAGATGAATGGTTTATCCTTGATTTTCAACAACGAATAAAAGGGAACTTTTATGCAACTCATTATGAGTCTTATTGGCATGTCTGTTTTGGTACTGGTCGCCGTTTTGCTTTCTAGCAACCGCAAGGCTATTCGTCTGCACACAGTGTTGGGTGCTTTCCTGCTCCAGATTGGTATTGGCGCATTGGTACTTTATCTTCCCCTTGGCCGCAAGATACTGGCGGAGATAACTGAAGGGGTTGCCATGATTATTGGTTACGGCAATGAAGGCGTATTGTTTATTTTTGGTGGCCTGGCTTCCGATAAAATGTATGAGCTGTTTGGCGGAGATGGCTTTGTGTTCGCACTGCGAGTGCTACCGATCATTGTCTTTTTTTCCTCGTTGATTGCCGTGTTATATTACATAGGGGTGATGCAATGGGTTATTCGCCTGCTAGGCGGAGCGTTGCAAAAGCTGCTAAAAACGTCACGCACCGAATCGCTTTCAGCAACGGCAAATATCTTCGTCGGGCAGACTGAAGCACCACTGGTAGTGCGTCCTTATATTGCCACCATGACGCGTTCGGAGCTATTTGCAGTAATGTGTGGCGGGCTGGCGTCTATTGCCGGAGGAGTAATGGCAGGCTATGCGCAGATGGGGGTGCCGTTGGAGTATCTGATTGCTGCCTCCTTTATGGCCGCGCCGGGAGGATTGCTGTTTGCCAAACTGATTGTGCCGGAAACGGAAAAAACACACGGTCATGAAAACCACTGCGGTTTTATGAGCGCTGATGATCAACCGGCCAACATGATTGATGCTGCAGCTAGTGGCGCGGCTTCAGGGTTGCAATTGGCGCTGAATGTGGGGGCGATGCTGCTGGCGTTTGTGGCGCTGATTGCCTTACTTAATGGTATCTTGGGGGGGATTGGCGGATGGTTTGATTATCCACAGCTCTCTATTGAACTAATTTTTGGCTGGTTGTTCGCGCCAGTGGCTTTCCTGATCGGAATACCGTGGCAGGAATCGAAGGTGGCAGGGGCCTTTATCGGACAAAAACTGATTCTCAATGAGTTTGTTGCTTATCTGAATTTTAGTCAGCATCTCAAAGCGGATGATGCTGTGGCAGCCCTGGGATTACAGGTGCTCTCGGATCAATCGAAAGCCATTATTTCGTTTGCCTTGTGCGGCTTTGCCAATATATCATCGATTGCGATTTTGATTGGTGGGCTCGGCAGCATGGCTTCAAACCGTCGTCAGGATATCGCGCGTTTTGGTTTGAAAGCGGTCGCAGCAGGAACGCTTTCAAACCTGATGAGTGCAACCATTGCTGGTTTCTTTCTGGCGCTTTAAAAGCCTGACCCCGTAGCAGGGAAGAATGTACGTTAATGACAATCTTAGCGTTTATCGGCAATATTGAATGGATGACGCTGCTTTTGCTCAATAGCGAGACGTGTATCCTGGATACTGCGCCTATTGTCGCTTCAACCCAGAGCCTTACCATGATACGCTTTATCATCATATTGATGTGCCCTTGTCTGCGGAACTGGCGCGCTCTGGTGCCCAAGCGCCGCATGGAATTTCTCGTGGGGCGTTATTTGGCGCGCCATGTCCTGGAAAAACTCGGTATAAACCAGTTTACCTTGCTGAGCGGCCAAGACCGCTCGCCGGTATGGCCTGAAAATCTCTGTGGCTCTTTGAACCACAATAAAGACAGCGTGCTGTGTGCGATTCACTGCCGTAGGGGTGGATGTGGTAAACACTGATGAGTGACGATCGGGCGGCTTCACTCTGGCCTGGCATCGTGGTGATGAGGAGTGTCAATGGTTGCAAGGAGTGTATATGTTGTTTTGCCAGGCGCTGACCTTGAGCTTTTCTGCCAAGGAAAGCTTGTTTAAAGCTGTCTATCCTTCGGTTCAGTATTATTTCGATTTTTAGATGCACAACTTATCGTGCTTAATCAGGTCCAACAGGTTTTCAAACTGCAATTGCAAACCACCCTAACTCCTAAATTTCCCACGGCCCGGCGCTTCAAGGGGTATACCGGATGATGGATGACAAAGTTCACCATCTTTCTCTGCCTTAAGCCCTCGAAGGCTATCTGACGAAAACTGCGATACGTAGGTGTATATTCAAAGGAAATGGTAGTCGTCTGTTATTCTTGTGGGGATTGGCGTATAGGCATATTCAAGTGATATCTGTCACAGATATTTTTAACTCCATCACTTTGGTTTGCCGAAAATTCAGAAGTATATTGGCCAGTGATGATTTGGTCCGTAGCATCTCTACAAAACTGTAGAGATAAACGCTGTTCAATTGATATGTTGCCTTACCTTTAAATTTTTCAATCTGATGATGAAAAATTAGAGGCTTTCATCATTGGTACGGAAGTGATCGATTCATGTTTTGTATATTCAGCGGTGAATGCAATGATATGATCACCATCAATGGTTTGCTTTCAACAAATATAACTTTCTTAAAAATTTTTGCATCGCGACTATCAACCACATTCCCAGAGATCGCTCAATCATCCAATAAATTAATCACAGTATAAACCCTCCTGTTTTGGATGTGGAGATACAGTGGCTACAGTTGATGTAAGATGTTCGTTTTGTGAACAGACAGTCTCTGTAAAAAAAACACAGTT
>JBPETC010000146.1:0-2996 GCA_051710325.1 Symbiopectobacterium sp. | reverse complement strand
ATCCTGGGGTTGAGGAGAGGGTATAGGCGCACAGGATGTCGGAGTCGTCGTCAATGCAAACCAGTGCATACTGCCCTGGACGATAGGGGTAGAAATCGTGATTAATTAGCGAAAGCGTCCATTCGTCTACCATCGTAAGCAACCAGTTTACGTTTGCGCAGCCGCTGAGTAACGGTGCCATTCGTGAACTGCGATGCAATGTCGGCATGTTATTTCAGCAATACGATCTGTGACCACACCTGACCGTCACGCAAAACCTGGCCGTGGCACCTTGTTGGGTATTGGGGTTGAGCAAAGACGAGGTGCTGGCACGTGCAGGCAAACTGTTAACAGGTTTACGTCTGCGCGATTTTTTCGATCGTTTCCCGCTGCATTGTCCGGTGGCAACAGCAACTCGTGGCTATTGCCGTGTACTGATAATGTAACCTCAGGTGCTACTGCTTGATGAAACAACGGCCGCCATCGATCCTGAACACACGGCCCAGGTGTGGTTGGTATTATTCAGGAACTGGCACAGATCGGCATCACTCATGTGATAGTCACTCACGAAGTGGATTTCGCACGTAAAACTGCCAGCCGTGTGGTGTTCATGGCAAATGGCCGTATTGTCGAACGATGATACGGGCCACTTTACTGCCCAGAAAACCGCCAAGTTCGCCAGTTATCTTTCTCATTGATGAACAAGATGGAAATGACAATGAAAAAATTACTCGTTGCAGCACTGCTCACCAGCACCACTGAAACTATTCGTTTCGCGACTGAAGCCTCTTACCCTCCGTTCGAATTCGTGGGCAATGATAGCAAGATCCAAGGGTTTGACGTCGATCTTGCTAATGCGCTGTGCAAAGAGATGAACGCTACTTGTACGTTTAGCAATCAGGCCTTTGACAGCTTGATCCCAGAGCTTAAATTCCGTCGTTATGGAGCTGTTATGGCCGAGATGGATATTACGCCGGAACGTCAGCAACAGGTCATCTTTAGACACCCTTACTACGACAACTCTGCGCTGTTTATCGCACAGAAAGGCAAAGTGGCCTATATCGGTGCCCTGAAAGGTAAACGCGTTGGAGTGCAAAACGGTACAACTCACCAGAGATACCTACTGGACCAACACAAAGATATAACCACAGTGCCCTATGACAGCTATCAGAACGCCATTCTGGATCTGAAAAGCGGCCGTCTGGAGGCGATATTCGGTGAAACCGCCGTGCTGAATGAGTGGCTGAAACAGCATGACCAGCTGGCTACCGTAGGTAGCAGCGTGACGGATAAAAACTACTTTGGTATCGATTTGGGCATTGTGGTGCGTCAGGGTAAGGATGCACTGGTCAAATACTTCAATGACGCGCTGGACAAAGTCAAACAGAATGGCACTTACCAGTCCATCTAAACAAATGGTTTCAGCAGTAATCTCGTTCAATGATTGAATTTCATCCTCTTGCAAGTGCCGCTGGCATGACCATCCGCCTTGCCGTTTGTGCACTGGTACTCGGTTTGATTCTAGCGATGCCGTTTGCTGTCTGGGAAATGAAGCGCTGGAAGCCCGTTGCCTGGTGTGGCACAGCGTTAGTGATGCTGCTACGCGGTCTGCCGGAAATTCTGGTGGTGTTGTGTATCTATTTTGGTTCATTACAGCTTCTTCTGATACCCTGGCGGATGGCTTTACGCTCAGTGTTGGTGGCACAGCGTATCCCATCAAGTTAAATATTAAGACGTTTGAAGTCAGCCCATGTCTGTGCGGTGTGATTGCATTTGGCGCTGTTGTATGCCGCCCATGCGTCACAAACGCTGCGCGGTGCGCTCAAAGCGGTCCCTCACAAGGGCAAGTGCGAATCAGGGCAAGCCCTGGATTTGAGTAAAGCAGCCATGTTCTTTTATCTGATCATGCCGCAAATGTGGCGTCATGCCCTGCCCGGTCTCAGCAACCAATGGCTGGTATTGCTGAAAGATACCGCATTGGTGTCGTTGATTAGCGTGAACGATCTGATGCTGAAAAACCAAGAGCATCGCTACACGTACCAAGAGCCCTTGACCTGGTATGTGATTGCGGCACCGATTTATCTGCTAATAACCTTGTTAAGTCAATATACATCCTCAAACGTATCGAACTGCATACTACGCGCTTTGAACGGAGGACGTCCTGATGCTCGCCTACTTACCTGAATTGCTCAAAGGGTTGCACACCAGCCTTGCCTTACGCTGATGACGCTGATTGCCGCACTGGTTATCTCTTTGGTACTGACGGCAGTGCTTGCGTTAAAAACACCGGTGTTGTCCCTACTATCTCGGGCGTACATCATCCTGTTTACCGGCACAGCGCTGCTGGTGCAAATCTTCCTGATCTACCATGGTCCACAGTTCAGGTCAGTTTCCAGCAATCCAGCAGATCCTGCGGTTGTGACACTTGCTTTTCTCAGCCATCGCTGTGCGCCATGATTGTGTTTGCATTAAACAGCGCGGCCTATACCACGCAACTCTTTTGCGGCGCGGTACGAGCCATACCTTCCGGCAGTGGCAATCCTGCGCGGCACTGGGTATGGGTATGGCCAGCACAAACATTGCGTATTTTGCTGCCCTATGCCTTCAAATGCGCCCTGTCGTCCTATTCAAACGAAGTGATGTTGGTTGTTTAAGAGTACCTCGCTGGCTTATACCATTACGTCGATGAAGACATTGTTGCTGCCGTTGCGCCTGATCTGATGCATAAGCAGGAGGCGGTAGCACAGGATGCCGACTACTGTCTCGGCGTACAGGACATTGTGGATTTCAAGCAACAATACGGTCATATCCCATCGGGTTGCTTTGTGGTGTTCGTCAGCGCTTGAAGTAAGCGCTGGCCGGATGCGCAGGCCTTTGTCAACAACGATGCCTGCTCATTCATTCAATAACCTAATACATCATCAAACGTAATACTCACGTTTGATGTAAGTACCGATAAGCCTATCGTGCATTTCGGATTACGATTGAGGCGTTTCAATCGGTTGCACAGCGTGCAG
>JBPETC010000145.1:0-3048 GCA_051710325.1 Symbiopectobacterium sp. | reverse complement strand
GATGATAACGCCACGCCGTGGAGCGAAGCATTTGATCGTCACGGCTCGCAATTGGTGCTGGGGCTGGTGTGGGCCATTGGTATGGCCTGGCTAGATCTGCGTTTCCTGTGGTGGCTATCGCCGATTGTTTTATCGTTGATCCTGTCACCATTCGTGTCGGTGATTTCAAGTCGTGCCTCGATTGGGCTGGCGTGCAAGTGCGCTAATCTCTTTTTGATTCCAGAAGAGTACGAGCCGCCGCGTGAGCTGGTAGCGACGGACGCCTATTTTCGTGCCAACCGTGCGCGTAAATTGGAAAATGGTTTCGTGCAAGCGGTCTTTGACCCTTCGCTCAATGCGTTGGTGAGTGCAATGGCAACTGCACGCCATGGCTTTAGTCGTGCGGTTGAGCAGGGCCGGGCCCAGCGCGTGGCTGATGCGTTGAAACAGGATTTGGATGCGCTAAACGACAATCAGTGTCTGGTGCTGTTGAGCGATCCGGTGACAATTTCCCGTTTACACTACGCAGTGTGGCACGATCCACAGAAGTTTGCCTCATGGCATCAGCGCTACCACGAACTGGAGTCCTGACGGCTTAGTAATGGTGTATTTCATCAATAAAAACAGCGGGATAGCCGCTGTTTTTATTGAACGGAGAACATCCGGCGATTTAATACAGAGCCGGTTCGCCTTCCGGACGCGTTTTGAAGCGGCGGTGTAACCACATATACTGATCGGGCGCCAGCAGCACATTTTGTTCTACCAGCGCATTCATCCAGGCGGCTGTTGTGGCTTCATCATTTAATGGTACGCTGAGTTCGGCAAGCTGGATGATCAATTCATAGCCTTTCCCCTCATCGCGACGCCGAGGGACAAACGGCACAATGACGGGTTTAGCCACTTTTACCAACAAATAACTCCCGCTGGTGGTTGCAGCACTCTCCATGGCAAAGAAGGGAACAAACACGCTGCTGCGCGGGCCATAGTCATGATCGGGGGCATACCAAATAATCTCTCCCTGCTTGAGCGCACGGATCATGCCATTGAGGTCTTTGCGATCCAACATGCTCTTATTTGAGCGCATGCGGCCCCAAGTTTGCAACCAGTCAATCAATTTGTTGTTATTGGGTCGATAAACGCCGATCCCAGGGGTATGTATGCCGAAAATGCGAGCCCCCAGTTCCAGCGTAAGAAAATGTAATCCAATCAACAAGACGCCACGTTTTTCTGCACGTAGTGGCTGTATATTTTCAAGGCCAGTGATGGTAAACCAGCGGACGATGCGCCAGTCTGGCCAAAACCAGGCCATGCCGGTTTCTAACAGCCCCATGCCCACGGATTCAAAGTTTTTACGCACCAATGCGGCACGCGCTTGTTCTGTCATCTCTGGAAAACAAAGTTCCAGATTGCGTTCTGCAATGTGCACGCGATGCTTCATAACGCGCATGGCGATACGGCCTAGCGCTGTGCCGAGACGATAAATAACCGGGTAAGGCAGTAACACGACAAGATAGAGTATAGCGATCCCTAGCCAGGTCAACCAGTAACGAGGATGTAACAATGAACGAGTGAATGATGGGAGTTGTGTCATGAGTTGCAGTATAAAAAATGCAGGCGCAGTCATCCATGATTGTCGTTAAAAGAAATCAGTCATACCAAGTTATAGTGTCTAATGTGGTGCAGTGCATCAGCTATCGTAATGATGCGGGAAAGCGTTCCGGCACAGGAAGGCTAACCCGGCGTAAGGCAATGTGGAATACTCCAAAAATCAATATCCGCCTTTTATCTTAGCATCGACGAATAATGATGTTTAACCTTTGGTGAGATGTCTGTGCAGAAGAGACCCCTCCCGTTTACGCCAGTGAGGGGAATTGCTTAATGTTGAAAGAGATTTTTCATATGATATGGTTCACTATGCCAGAATTGCGGCGGCGTTGATACTTGCGCGCCCAGTCGTGCGGCAGCGTACCATGTGGCCAACGCGGGTTATATAGTACGACGCGTACAATGGCTGATAGCATCCTGACTGACCAGTTACCACTATAATGCCTTCAATCTGCTCGGCTTCTGTGATAAGACCAACCGCTATATCGGTAATCCCCACCTCACGCTTGATGCGCTCAGCATAGGAGAGCTGATAACTGGGACCTAATTGGATACGCTGTGTCGGAGAGAGCCCGCCGCTTGAGATATGCATAAAATCGCAGCAATCGGTATGCAGTGCATAGCTGAAGCGCTACAGACTGCTCGAGATCCACCCGACTTTTTACACCATCGGTGGCAGAAATTCACACGCCAACAGCTTTTTGGGTGGTAACAACCTCAGGCACTGCATGAAACACCTCAAGTACCAGACGCATGCGATTATTCAAATCCTCACCGTAGCGATCATCATAGACATTCGACAACGGAGACAGAAATTGATGCAGCAAATAGGCGTGTGCGGCATGCATTTCGAACACCTCAAACCCGATAAGATCGGCGCGTTGAGCGGCATTGACAAACGCAGTGACGACATCTGCAATCTGCTACGTCGTCATCACCGTTGGTGGTTGAAGATTCATTGTCATCATAAGGCAGGGATGAAGGGGCAATAGGCTGCCAGTTTTCTTGCTGTTCATTCACGCGAGCCGTCTTTGCCACGGTACTTGAGATGGATATTTTGCGTCCGGCGTAGCCCAACTGAATGCCAAGCGGAATAGCGAAGTACATCTTAACGGCGTTGACCGTCGTAGCAAGCAGAGGAGATATACGGCCTTCATCCACAATGGCTGTCGCTTCAATGATCAGCAACCCGGCAGCTAAGTGGGGGCAGACAGGTTGTTAAATGCATAGTATACCACGGGTAGCCAGACTGTTCTGAGCCGCATACTGACACATAGGGGTAATGATAACGCGGTTGGGTAGTGTAATGGACATAGCGCGAGTGGGGTAAGTAGCCTACTCATGGTGGTTTATATGAACGCATCCCGTTTGCAAGGCTTCCACGGTGTTGACATTGACGGTAGGTTTCAGCTCTATATCCGGCCTTGTTGCAGCCGGTACTGCGGGCCTCGATGTAATTCGCTG
>JBPETC010000144.1:0-3183 GCA_051710325.1 Symbiopectobacterium sp. | reverse complement strand
ATATCGCGGGATATTACAGTACACTCAGACCGCACGACTATAACGGTGAGTTACCACCAAACCAATCAGAAAATCGGTTCTGGAAAAACTCTAAACCCGTGGCCAGTTTTAGTTGAGTAATATAGAGAGGGTTATGCTGTGGAGAAGAACGGTTACGTTGGATCAACTGAATCAACAAAGTCAGGGCTGCATGGTGGAGCACGTCGGTATTCGTTATACCGCGATTAACGACGATACAGTGGGGCATCGGTGGTGTTGGCGGAATCGCTCGACTCGGTAGCGGGTTATCTGTGTACCGAGGCGGAGCAGCGCGTAGTGTGGATGTAGATTAACGCCAATCATTTGCTTGTAGTAACGTCGGGTGAGGTGCGTGGCGTCTATCTCGCATTGCATGCAGGACGTTGTAATTAGGTGTGGTAAATTGATATTTACGATGAGCAAGGCCGTATATGTGCTGCATCTCTTGGTTTACTTACAGCGACTGTATGACGCCTTAATTTTTCTGCAATCACTGAATGCGCGCCAACCAGCGCGTATTTCATACTTGGTTTTTCAAAGCAAAAAGGGGACGCGCTGTACAAAATCGGTCTAAAAAGTGATGACCTTATCCCAACTGCCTTCAATGCTGAGCTGATGGCAAATCAGTTTCAGCGTATTGCGTGCAAAAAATAGTAACTCTGTACGCGGAAAAGATGGCAAGGCCATTCATTATTAATCTCTTTTATTAACCGGTTATGTAATTTTACTAGTGCATGCAGATAGCTATCATCATCGCCGTTCTTACGGAACAGTTCGATAATCTCCATGCAGGCATTATGGTAGCGGCGCAGATGATCGATATGGCTTTCCTGCTAATTTAACTGCGCTTCGGCCGTATAGAAATCTATGGTGACATCCCGGATTAAGAATTTGTACTCATCAATCTTGATGCTGTAGCCAGGCATTCACGGATTGCATAGGGATCACCATGGATATTAATAACAATTATTATTATATTTATTTCTAATGTTCATCGGGATCAATCTATAGTCCGTGCCACAGAAAAAAGTGTACGGCCTGATAGGACTTTTTGTGCTCAATAATTGAGCAATCAAACCATAAAATCGGTCAGGATTTTTCTTGTTTTAAAAATAGATATCGTCTAATATGAATGTTATAATTACAATAGCGATATGTTGATGTTAATTCATTCATCTGTCACGTTATGGTAAGTTAGTTGTTTTATATCAATATGTTATTTTATTGTCACTCTATAAACATGCGGGCAGGCAAAAAACGGTTTTTCAGGATTCGGTGAAATGTTACAAATATCCCTATGAAACAAGAGGTTGAATCAATAATAATTATCATTATTATTAGGCTCAGACAGAGCTTTTCTAAAACCGAGGTACAGCGGATGCAAACGGAAAACGTAGAAACATTTTCACTGGATGAAAACACCTGGAAAGGCCTAACGCTTACGGTCAGCGCCGCGCAACAGATCCTGCGCCTTGTCCAGTCTAGTGACAAGGTGTCTGGAAGAAGAGCGTAAATTGTGCACCAGTCACTTTCAGCAGCAAATTGCGGAATCTATGCTAGCGGGGATTAAGGCGTATTTTGCCAGCATGGCAATCGTAAGTGAGGCGCTTTCGGTATTGACTAGCTAAAAACAAAAAACACCACTCAGGCGTTTTTTGTTGGTAAGCTTCTTGATTCAAGAAATTGGTTGCGGGGGCCGGATTTGAACCGACGACCTTCGGGTTATGAGCCCGACGAGCTACCAGGCTGCTCCACCCCGCGTCTGTGGATGAGCATATACTCTCCATTGCCGGGTATGCAACTCCCTATTTGAAAAATAGTGGCAGTTACCTGCACGTCTGACGGTTTTATCTTCATTTTGATTGATTTTTATTTACATCCATCCATTTATGAATGATTGGCGTGTTTTCTTACAGATATACCTTTTTGTTATTGTGCAGTCACTGATTTGACAGGCTGTAATAAGAGCGAAAGAGAAAATGAGAGGATGTTGGGTAAATATGTGCTTACCGGGGTGGGTGATCGCCATTTTGCCCGGGTGTCAAGGCAAGACCGGCTATGGGCAGCAGTATTAAAGATAGGCCGGACTTTTTGAGCAGCCGCTTGCGCTCGTTAATGAACCTAACGCTACCGGAAAGCCGGTTAATTCAGGTGAATTTAACCCAGGTGACAGAGATTAAGAACGCATACACCGCGGTTTATGCCCGTAATCAGGACATCTTTCAGGTCATTCAACGTTGAATGCAGGACGGCCTGTGCCGACACGCGTAACCCTGACAAATGAAGGGCGTGGATAATTTTGGTAACGTGCAGTTTAACAGATATTGCACGCCAGTCGTGCAGGCGTGTTACACCCGTCAGGGTGTATTCCAACACCCGCTTTATGATGTGCCAGCCCTCAACAAAAGATCCTTCTCTTACCCACCCGATCGCGCGGGTATTTATGCCGCCGCGCTGGGCAAAACCAATGTCCTTGCCTGGACCAACTCGCTAATGGACAATTATTTGATGGAAGTGCAGGGGAGCGGTTATGTGAATTTCGATGATGGCCGACCGCTGACATTCTTTGCCTATGGCGGCAAGAATTGGGCATGACTATCTCAGTATTAGCAAAGCGTTGATCGATAGAGGCGAAGTACCTAAAGAAGAGATGTCGATGCAGGCGATCCGCCACTGGGACGAGACATACTCCGAGTATGCTGTACGTGAACTGCTTGGAGCAGAATCACTATTTTGTTTTCTTTAAACCGATGTCACATCCGCATCGGTGAAGGGAGCGAGTGCTGTGTCGTTGATTGCCATAGCCTCTATAGCGTCCGATCGCTCGCTGATTCCAGCAACGGGTACGGCCTTGCTGGCAGAGGTCCCGTTTCTTAACAACTAAGGGAAATTCACCGGCCGTTAAGAGATGCGCATGATGGTGGCGCTTGACGTGGAGGAGGAGCCATCAAAGGCTAGCGTTTTGATATCTATCAGGGGAGATCGGACATGAGGCCGGTTATGCCGCCGGTATTACAACCATTATGGTCGTATCTGAATGATCAAATCATCCAATAAATTAATCACAGTATAAACCCTCCTGTTTTGGATGTGGAGATACAGTGGCTACAGTTGATGTAAGATGTCCGTTTTGTGAACAGACAGTCTCTGTAAAAAAAACACAGT
>JBPETC010000143.1:0-3417 GCA_051710325.1 Symbiopectobacterium sp. | reverse complement strand
GATTGTAGCTTTTTTATTGCGCCCATCATTGCGGAAGGCGCTATATGCGTAGCTCTTGCTTGTAAGAAGCGAGCAAGACCAATCCCACTTAGACTTTTCTACCAGTACGCCATTACTGGACTTTAAAAAGAGCTGCAAGGCACTTTGCTGAAAATCCTGTTTATCGGCGATTCCGCCGAGCAGCTGGTGTTATCCGATGTAGCAGTACGCTATGGAATTTCGGTCAACATCTTGCACGGCAAGATTGAATATATCGGTAACCGTGCGTTAGGTATTCTGATGGTGTTACTGACCCACCCGACGGACAGCGAGCAACTAGCTGCCGCTATCCATTATTTTCAGACCTGCACGGCGCGCGTGGGGAGGTATTACATGAATGATTTTGTCTTAACCTGACCGTTGCGTTTGGCGAAACCATTCAGATGGTCAGCATCGCAACGCTGTGCACCATTGTCGGAGGCCTGCCTTTGGGTCTGTTAACCTTTGTCACCGACAGAAAGCTGTTTTGAAAAAACCGTGCGGTGTATTTATGCAGCACGATTTTGGTCAACATTATCCGCTCTATCCCGTTTGTCATCCTGCTTGTGCTGCTCTTGCCGCTTATCCAGATTTTACTGAGTAAGACCATCGGTCCGATGGCGGCATTGGTGCGGATATCGGTAGAGCTGCGATGGCGTTTTATTCGCGTCTGTTAGACAGCGCCCTGCGCGAAGTTGATCCCGGCATTGTCGAAGCGGCGGAGGCGTTCGGTGCCACCCAAGCGACTGTGTTGCTACCGGAAGCCAAGGTGGGTTTGCAGCGCGATTCTGACTCACGCTGGTTAGCCTGATTGGCTACTCCGAGATGGCAAGCATTGTGGACGCCGGTGGCGTCGGTGATTTAGCGATCCGCTTTGGTTATTACCACTATAAAACGCAGGTGATGGTAGTACCCGTGGTGGCGCTGGTTATTCTGGTGCAAGTGGTGCAGATGCTGGGTAACTGGCTTGCCAAGTGCGTGGATAAACGCGCTTGCCAGTTTTCCCTTCCTTCCATGAGAAAACTCTCATAACGTATTTATAAATCAGTGTATTTTCTAGACGTTTGCATTTCTTTGAGTATCTTTACAGAGTAGAATGTTTCATTGTTGGACGGCGGACGGTACCGTTCACAGCTTATTGTCATTCGTTGCAAAGAATATCTAAATCTGATCAGATTAACTGCACCAACTTACTACATGGAGGACGCAGGAACACCATGGCCCATTTCCCCCAGGCTCGATTTCTCAAGGCCGTATGCTCCCGTTTTATGCTATGCAGCGCGACGCTGCTGTGGCTGACGCTAACACTAACACCACACGTATACGCTGAACAGGCACCTGCCGCACCGCAGATTGAGGCCAAAGCCTTTATTCTCATGGATTACCACAGCGGCGTGGTACTGGCGGAACAGCGAGCGGATGATCGACTGGACCCCGCTAGCCTGACGAAAATGATGGCAAGCTACGTTATCGGTCAGGCAATAAAAATGGAAAAAATTAAACCAGACGATCTAGTTACCGTAGGTAAAGATGCCTGGGCAACGGGTAACCCGGCACTACGAGGATCATCGCTGATGTTTTTGAAACCTGGCGATAAAATTCCGGTGTTGGAACTGAATAAAGGCGTCGTTATTCAATCGGGAAATGATGCCAGCATTGCGTTGGCTGACTACGTAGCAGGGAGTCAGGATGCGTTTGTCAGCCTGATGAACAACTATGTCAAATCACTTACTCTCACTAATACCCATTTCCTCACCGTGCACGGATTGGATGCCGCCGGCCAGTACAGCACGGCGCGTGATATGGCTCTGTTGGGGCAGGCGTTGATTCGCGATATGCCGGAAGAGTATGCCCTGCATAAAGAAAAAGAATTCACCTTCAATAATATTAAGCAGCCCAACCGCAACCGTTTGTTGTGGAGCAGCAATCTGAATGTTGACGGTATCAAAACCGGGCATACCAGCGGTGCCGGACACAATCTGGTGGCATCCGCGACGGAAGGCAACATGCGGTTAATTTCTGTGGTACTGGGCGCACCGACCGATGCCATTCGTTTTCGCGATAGCGAAAAGCTGCTGATCTGGGGTTTCCGCTTTTTCGAAACGGTCACGGAAGTTCAAGCCAATACTACGTTTACCACACAGCGTGTCTGGTACGGCGCGCAGGGTGAAGCACGGTTAGGGGTTGTTGACGATGTCACACTGACGGTGCCTAAAGGGCAAATGCGCAATCTGAAAGCAAGTTTTACTCTGACGCCGCCACATTTACAGGCTCCGTTGGCAAAAAATCAAGCGGTCGGTACCGTGGATTTCCAGTTGAATGGAAAAGTGATTGCCCAGCGACCGCTGGTGGTGCTGGATGAGGTGCCTGAAGTCGCTTTGTTCGGGCGGTTGTGGGATGCGGTATGGCTAACCCTAACCAAATGGTTTGGCGGCTGGTTTTAAACAGCCAGGATAGATCAGCATGATGGTTGTCTAGCGTGAAACCCTAATAGGTGCCCTGCACAGCAAAGTCGGTCACCAGCGTATCGAACTGCGTCAATGCGCCGATAGCGGCAGGCTGTATCCGACCAAACTTGCTGCTATAGGCCACCAGAATAGTGCACGGAGATAGCACCATCGCCCGATGTTTAATGTCCAGTTCGGCAAAATTAAAACAGGTCGCTCCGCTCCCCGCTTGAGATCTACCATTGCCGCCGAGATGAAGGCTTTATTAGTGCAGGATCCAGTTCACTTTGCCGGGTGTCAGCGGCGTAAAATGACATTATCGGGGTGGAATTTTCTGCCGCATAAAATAACTTTGGCAGAGGGTTTGCCTTGCAGCGCTAGAAGGTGTTCAAGGAGTAGCAGACAGCGGTAAACGGCAGATCTTCATCGATAGCATCGATATAATAAAGGGCAGGGTGGTGCTACAGTCAAAAAAAACAGTATTCACCCGTCTCGCGTCTCGACCAGTTGCGCTGCCAGACGGCCCGCCCATTGCTTTTTCTGGATCCAATAAATCTGACTGCGATAAAATTAGCTTACGGCATTTTTCCATGTAATCTAAAAGTTGAATCTCCCATTTCGCATTGTCATCGTCTTCTCCTTTTCCTGTGCATTTATATACTTCGATGGTAACGATGCCAGTTTTATTATTTTCTCCTCTCCTGGTAGAACGAATGATACTGAATATCCATCGATATCATCGAGCGTAAAAGACTCGCGCATCAGCTCTGACATTCCCAAAGATTCTTTTAATAACGTGTCTGACAAAGATTATCATAATTGATTAAATCATCCAATAAATTAATCACAGTATAAACCCTCCTGTTTTGGATGTGGAGATACTGTGGCTACAGTTGATGTAAGATGTCCGTTTTGTGAACAGACAGTCTCTGTAAAAAAAACACAGTTATGG
>JBPETC010000142.1:0-3506 GCA_051710325.1 Symbiopectobacterium sp. | reverse complement strand
ACATTAACCGCCTTTGCGGCCTTTAACGTAGGCATAGCCGTGTCGACAACCAGCTTTGCTGCTTCGAGCTTAAGTTCTGCCGTGAAATGTTTTGCCATTTACTCACCTGTCGTATTGTTGAGGTAAGAATATCACCTCCGATAACGTAGCCTATATCAGTGTGATAATAAACAATGGCTAACGCAGACCTTCGGTACGCCGCAGATGGGACGCATTATGCACCCGTTTTTCGGTATTTTGATCGTGGTTTGTCTGGTGCCGATGTTCTTCCGTTTTGTGAGACACAATATTCCGAAACGCCGTGATCTTCCCTGGTTCCTGCATATCATTGAGATTCTGAAAAACAATGAACATGACGTCGCGGATGTGGGAAAATACAACCCGGGCTAGAACCAGAAAATGATGTTCTGGAGCATCATGGGGTTGACACTGGTATTGCTGATTACCGGCATCATCATGTAGCGGCCTTACTTTGCTCATCTTTTCCCGATCGATATAGTGCGTTACGCCATTCTGGTTCACGCGGCAGCAGTTATCGTGTTGATCCACACCATCCATGATTCATATGTACATGGCGTTCTGGATACGTGGTTCCATCAAGGGCATGATCGAAGACAAAGTTTCTGCCAAGTGGGCTCGTAAGCACCACCCATGTTGGGTGCGTCAGGTGCTTAACGAAAAAGAAGAGAAAAAGTAAATCTCAATCTCGTCGTTCCCATGCAAGCTGGAACCTCCTTTATCTTGCCTGTCATTCTCGCGCAGGTCGGGGATGACGAAAAATAAAGCCACAATTCCTACACGATTCAATCAAGCGCCAACACACTCACCACATTGGCCCCTGCTATACCACATAGCGCGCCAATGGTTGCAGCTTTTCACTTTCCTGATCGATACGATACACCTCAATGTGCTGAGACTTCTGTCCAGCAGAAATCACAAACTCACCCCGGAGATCGATATTTAAACCGTGCAGTTGCGTCTCTCTTGGTTGATGCCAGTCAGCGTCAAGGTACTACCATCTTAGGACAGCTGGAAAATACTTAACAGGCTGGCGGTGCGATCGCTGCAATAAAGGAAATGATTATCTGGCGTCAAATGAATATCCGCATCCCAGCAGATATCCGTAAATCCCTGCAGCATGGCATCCAGAGACTGAATAGTACGCGCTTACCCGCCACCGAGTGCAACTCAATCACGTCAACCGTACTATTTAACTCATTCACATAGTAGGCAAAACGCTGATTGGGATAAAAATCCATATGCCGCATGCCTGCGCTATCTACCGCATAGAGGTCCGATTGCTCCGCAATGGACAGCTCACCATCAGCAGAAACGTCATACAAACGAATTCGATCTTCTTTCAAACACAGCGCCACAGCCCTCGGTTTTGAGGGTCGATATTGCTCTAGTAGCAGCCTGACAGCCACCCAGTTATTGAATCGTCCCCCTACAAACAATGCCTTCGGCATCAATCGGGCTGACGCTCAACGTTTCTCCGCTATACGATGCGCTAAACAGGAACGCCCTTGGCGGTCAGTAGACAAATGTGTCGGACTTCCCGGAAACGAGGCATAACCAACCTGTGTCAGTAACCTTGTGCATCGATACGGTAACTGATGGCCGAGAACGTCGGGCGTACCCCAACGTAAAGATGCTGTTTGTTGAGTGCTATCACCATTGGCTGCACCTGACCAGGCGCATCTACAACCTGTAACAAAGTGAGCTGCCCCGAAGACGCCAACTGCTAGACGTGAATCTGCTGGCTTTCCAGACTGGCGATATAGACCACTTGCTGCATGCTTTTCTCCTTGGTTTGTCGCATTTTTCGCCATGCCACTTAGATGTAAACATTATGGGTATTAACGCAATTCTAGGCTTTCTTAATAGGAACGCTATGACGTATCGTATCATTGCTCTTGATTTGGATAGCACATTGCTAGACAAACAAAAGAAAATTTTACCGGAGTCCCCCATTACTGCACTTGCACTGGCGCACTAACAAGGTATCAAAGTGATGATCGCCACGGGGGGCGGCACTATTCCGCGATTTATCCATTCTATCAGGCGCTGGATCTGGATACATCGGCGATTTGCTGCAATGGCACCTATCTGTACGATTTTTAGAATAAACAGACATCGCAGGTCAATCCATTGACAGCAACACAGGCTAAAAGCGTGCTGACCTTGTTAGGCGAATATGGCATTCACGATCTGATGTAAGCCGATGACGCATGTTGTATCAAGAACCACCTAGCATGTGATTCGCACTCAGGCGTGAGGTGAAACCCTGCTGCCACACCAGCATCCCACCTTCCTTCACGTTGACAACCTGCTAAACGCTCTCCGATCGGGTGCAAAATATCTGGAAATTTGCCTTTTCGCATTCGGACACGCAATCATTAGACAACTTTGTCAATCGGGTCATGGACGAGTTTGTTATGACCCGCGAGTGGTCCTGGCAGGATCAGGTTGACGTAGCCCAAAGCGGAAATAACAAAGGCAAACTGCTGCCTGAGTGGGTCACTTATCAGGGCTATGACATGAGCGAGGTGTTGGCCTTTGGCGATAACTTCAATGACATCAGTATGCTCGAAGCCGCAGAACTCGGCGTTGTTATGGACAACAGTGATGACATCGTTAAAGCGTACGCCGATCTGGTTATCGGACATAATGAAGAACCGGCTATTGCGCAGTTAATCCGCCAGCGCGTGCTGCAACAAGGTCATCCTCAGCCACGCTCTTAGTCATCCTCGGCCTCATTCTCTGTTATCCTCAGCGCAAACTGGGGATCTCTGACAGAAGTAATGCGTTTCGTCTGTAAGAGATTTCCGCCTGCTCGGGAAAGACGAAAGAAGGCGCGGGGATAACGTGAGGAGATAGGGAAATAGCCTAGAAAACACAAGAATAACATACATGGCACATACAGAAAGCCATACGCCGTAATCGACACGCTTTTGATCTGCACATACAGCCACATATCCTCACACAGTCTCAGATCATCACGCGCCCAGGGTGAAATTCGCGCCCAGAGAATTTGCCCCACCGACAGCTTCATTTCACTGACCTGTTCATCGACATCAATGCATTTCAACACCTTAGCGAGCAACACGTTACGAATACTGCTCGCTGTTGGTGGTTTTGCAACACCAAAGAGACATAGACCGCGTTGATACGAATACGCAGCAGCGTTTTCAACGAAATGGAAACACGATTCACCAACAGTCGTTGTTCGTCCAGCGACAGCGCCGTCATGGCATAACGCTTATGCTGCTCCATAACTTTTACATTGAAAATTGTAGTGGTGTAGTGACACACTGAATTTATGCCACTTAAACAGAGGTGATATACTCACCTCAGGACAACACAGGTGCCCCAAATGAAAAAAAGAAATTTCAGTGCAGAGTTTAAACGTGAATCCGCCCCAGTTGGTTGTCGATCAGAACTACACCGTTGCTGAAGCAGACAAAGCTATGGATATCGACCTCTCAACCATGACCCGCTGGGTC
>JBPETC010000141.1:0-3522 GCA_051710325.1 Symbiopectobacterium sp. | reverse complement strand
CAGCGAATTACATCGAGGCCCGCAGTACCGGCTGCAACAAGGCCGGATATAGAGCTGAAACCTACCGTCAATGTCAACACCGTGGAAGCCTTGCAAACGGGATGCGTTCATATAGAAAAACCATGAAGGAAGTGGAAATGCTACCCATGAGGATTTTGCGAAAGTGGCAAGATTGATGAGTGAAGAAAAATTAGTGCAGAAATGATGTTAAGCCATCGATTTGGCTTTTCATCCTTCGCGGCGATTTATGAAACTGAAATAGTCAATAATAAAATCTGTTGAAGGCTGTCGTGGAGTTTTAATCTCACTCCGCGAAATCATTGGACGAATGCCTTACCCCTAACCCTACAAAAAATAATGAGTTTGCTATGAAAATAAAATTACTGCCCTCAGCGTTATCTGGACTATGTACCGACATGGTATCAACTCCGCCTGGAGGAAGGGTTACCGGAGAAAAACATCAATCGCATGGCAGCAATGCTAACGCTCACTGCCATGGGATCGTCCGCATAGCAGCCAGGAGACACGACCAGCATCAGGCGCTGATCGAGGAATACGCACACTGGATTGAGCGCAAACTGTTGCGCACCAAGAGAATGGGTTTACCCACTGCACCAGTGATCACCTTAATGAAGAGCAGCTCTGGGTCGATACGTTGTTTATGAGCGGCTTCTTCTATGCTCGCGCCAGCACCTACCTAAATCGCCTAAGCTATCTGGATGAAATCAGCTATCAGTTCCTGTTGATCAAATACCTGATCGACAGAGATACCGCACTGTGGATGCACGGCTGGATTTCACCCCACCTGACGGCAGTTGGCTACATTAGGCTGGGCGAGGCCGCCTGCGCCACCAAAACCACCGTTTTAGTGCGTCAACCCGCACGTGCATAGAGCATAGTGCTGGCTGACGCAATGTGCCAATAGTTCCAGCGCCAGACAAAAAACAAAGTAAACCAGCGCCACAAACAGGAATACTTCGGTGGGATAGACCATACTGCGGTTGTTAACCTGTGTAGCCAGAAACGTCAATTCTCCCACACCCACGATATACGCCAGCGACGTATCCTTGATTAAGGAAACCCACTGGTTGATAAACGACGGCACCATCATCCGTAGCGCCTGGGGCAACACGATAAACCAGAGTACGTGCCAGCGACTAAAACCCAACGACAACCCGGCCTGCCACTGCCCCTGACTGATAGTAACAATCCCTGCTTTGACGCTATGCGCTAGATAGGCTGCTCCAATAAACGCCAGCGCATACACCACAGTGATAATTTCAGGAATATCGATACCAAATACAATGGGCAAAAGGAAGTAAGTCCAAAAAATTAGCATGATCACTGGAATAACGCGGAAAAAACCCAGCACCAGCGCCAACAGTGTGCCTAGCCAACCGCTAGATATCGCCATCGCCACGCCCAGCACCGTGCCAAACATCGCAGAAGCGATACCGGCCAATGCGCTGATAACGAGCGTCAATGCGGCTCCACCGATTGGGCCATCAGGAAACGTGCCCCACAACAAATAGCTGAGATTATCGCTGATAATCGTAAAATCCATGTTAGTGCCCCGCGCCAATTGACGTTGCTGCCGCCACATACCCCAGCCTTCGATCAGCGCAATGATCGCGATATACAGCACCGTCGTAACGCCGAACGCCTGAAAGGTTCGTAAGGTTTCCGTCTCAACCTGACGAGATGCATAAGAGAGCTCGGCTACGCCAATCGTCATCGTCAGGGAGGAATTCTTGATGATATTCATGTATTGCCCCATCAGCGGTGACATAGCAATTTTCAGCGCCTGAGGTAGCACCACATAACGCATGGCTTGCCAAGGCGTCAGCCCCAATGCCAGCGATGCGTGTTTTTGTCCGCGCACGACGCCGCCTATTCCCGCACGAATCTCTTCGGCGATAAACGCGCTGGAATAAAGAGTCAGGCCAATCAATCCGGCGAGAAACTCGAAAGAGGGCCAACTTAAAACCTGTCCTATAATGGCTACATCATGGGGTGAATTCAGCCATTGTAACAGTGCGCACGGCAGTAACTGCGCCGCGCCGAAATACCAGAAGAATAACTGCACCAGCAACGGAGTATTACGAAACAAGGCGCTGTAAGCGATTACCGGCCAGCGCAAAAGGCTACGATGGCTATCTCTTGCAGCGGCAAGCACCATTCCCAGCAACGTTGATAGAACAGCCACACACAGTGAAAGCCACAGTGTCAGCAAAAAACCATGCCACAACCATGACAGATAACGGGATGTCAGCATCCCGTTATCTAAAAAAAGCAACGTTTTTAGTCAATGTCATACCCTGTTCGCGGTAGTAAAAACGCTTTGTTGCAGAAACGATAATGTCCATCTATTCAACAGATGGCAGAATACGGTGTTACCTGAAACGACCTATAGCCACAACATTGGCACGTGTGGACGGATAATGGCATCAGGCTTTAGGCTGTTTATCCAATGGCGCAAAGGTGAAATCACCACGTGGTTGAGCAGATTTTGTGGTCAGCCCAAACCAGCGATCGTAAGTCTGTTTCGCTTCACCGGTTTTTTCCAGTTGCAACAGCGTTTCATCCACTTTCTGTGTCAGGCGATTTTCACCTTTAAGAACCCCCACCCCTTGGTATTCCTTGGTGATGCTAAACGGAGAGATCTCAAATTCGGTTTTTTGTGCATCTGGCACGTTGGCCAGTAAACCAACCAGCTTGGCGTCATCCTGAGTAATGGCCTGTACGTTACCATTACGCAAAGCAGCGAAAGCAAGCGGTGTGTCGTCATAAGATATGACTTTTGCCGTCGGATAATGTTCGCGCAGTGTGATCTCTTGCACGGTCCCTTTATCCGCACCGATACGCAGCGCTTTAATGTCTTCCGGCGTTTTCAGCACACCTTTACGGGCGATAAATTTCTGTCCGGTGGCGAAATAGGGAATACTGAAATTAACCTGCTTGGCACGCTCATCCGTAATAGTGAAATTGGCGGCAATCAAATCGACTTTCTGTGAAGTCAGCAAAGGAATACGGTTAGCCGGGTTGGTAGAACGCAGTTCTACTTTCACACACAGCGCTTTGCCGATGGCTTCCGCGATGTCCACGTCATAGCCCACCAGCTTTTTGGTTTGCGGATCGATAAAACCAAACGGCGGGTTATTGTCAAATACCGCAATTTTTACTATGCCCGCTTTCTGAATGTCATCCAGCTTCTCCGCCCGAGCGATACCGGAAACAGAAATTAAACTCGCTAATAATGTTAATGCAACAACTTGTTTTTTCATAATTTTCCTTGTCACCCTTATAAGTTTTATCAGCCAGCAAGCTAACAGCTCGCGCGGCAATCAGGAAACAAAAACAGATAATATTATAATATTATGTTACATAGCTGGATCAAATCATCCAATAAATTAATCACAGTATAAACCCTCCTGTTTTGGATGTGGAGATACTGTGGCTACAGTTGATGTAAGATGTCCGTTTTGTGAACAGACAGTCTCTGTAAAAAAAACACAGTTATGG
>JBPETC010000140.1:0-3537 GCA_051710325.1 Symbiopectobacterium sp. | reverse complement strand
CTGGATATCGCCAGTTGCCAGGTATCGGCGCACAAATACAAACGCGGCGGAAACGAACACTTTGAAATACCGAATCATCTCGACCGCTAGTTCGCAGTTACCGCGCCGGCTCAGATCTGGTGCGATGGCAATTTTGCCGGGGCAGCGTTGGATAACATGTTTATAGTTCTCCTGTGATATGATATATTGAGAGACTCATGGCTGCGTAGGACATGAGAAAGCGGATGACGCTACTGGCTGGAAAGTGTAGATCATACTATGATCGTCTTGAAAGGAAAACGGTTGCGTACGGACAAATCGCAGTATTATTGCCGTTAATTGCATCACAAGTTTACCATACAAGGTGTAAAAAAGAAGGAAATCAGAAAGGAAAGGCAATCAATGCGGTATTGCTAGCCGTGACTTTTATTATCCATCCTTGTTCATGCCAGGCACCAAGTACTGCCCGTTGTACTTCGCCGCTATCGGTCATGACCATGTGTATTGCTGGCCGATGAGTATGCCCATGAATCAGGGTGTTAACTCCATAAGCTTGTAAACACGCCTGCACCGCCTGCGGATTGACATCCATGATCTGCTGCGATTTATGCTGGTTTGCTTGCTGACTTGCCGCCCGCATTTTTGCTGCCACCTTGAGACGTAAACGTAAGGGCGCGCGCAGGAACAGCCACTGGATAACTGGGTTGTGTACCCAGCTGTGATATTTTTGATAAGCCGCGTCGTCGATGCATAAGGTATCGCCGTGCATGGTCAGGATTCGGCGTCCATAGCACTCTACCACCTGCTCGGCGGGTAGCAACGTCATCCCCGCCTGTGCGGCGAAACGACTGCCCAGCAGGAAGTCACGATTGCCTTGAATGAAGTAACAAGGGACATCGCGTTGTTGCAACTTGCGCAACGCATTTGCAACGTTGGCATGCAGCGGTTGCGGATCGTCATCGCCGATCCAGGCATCGAACAGATCGCCCAGAATGTAGAGCGCATCTGCCTGTTGGGCATCATGTTCTAGAAAACGCAGAAAACAGGCGGTGATCGCCGGTTCATTTACGTTCAGATGCAGGTCGGCAATAAATAGTGTTGCCATGCTGCTGCAATTATTCGCTGACAGTCACGTGAGTAATCACTACATCTTCTTTAGGAACGTCTTGATGCATGCCGTTGCGGTCAGTTGCAACGTCTTTTATCTTATCAATCTTATCAACCACATCTATGCTGTCGCTCACTTCGATAAACACACAGTAGCCCCACAACCGTGTGCATGTTCTGAGCAGAAGTTGAGGAAGTCGTTATCAACCAGGTTAATAAAGAACTGTGCGGTAGCGGAGTGTGGATCGTTGGTGCGTGCCATAGCCAACGTGCCACGGGTGTTTTTCAGGCCGTTATTCGCTTCATTGGCGATAGGTGTATCGGCGGTTTTTTGCTGCATACCCGGTGTGAAACTGCCGCCCTGGCTCATGAACCCATTGATCACTCGCTGAAAGATGGTGATGTCATAAAAGTCGTTACGGCAGTAGTTTTCGAAGTTTTCCACGGTTGCAGACGAAGCGCCTGCAAACGTGTTAATAACGATGTTACTAAAGTTTGTATGTAATCTAATCATAATGAGTAAACCCTGATAACCAGAAGGATGAGACATCAGCTGTCAGGCAGCGCTGTCTGCACAAAGGCTTAATAACCAAGGCGGCTCTTATAGTACAACTAGCTGCGCGAGTTAGTATGACAAGGAACTATTCGCGGGTGAGATGTGGACCGTTTGGTTAAACGTCAATATTTTATCAAAAAATTTATAATATGTCATATATTTGTATTATTTTATTAAATAATTGACCGAGAAATCTCATCTCACCGTCTGTTTTCTGTACTCAATAAAGTCGGCGGGGTCATTTTTATGCTTTTCTCCGCCTGGTTGTTTATTTCATCGTTGCTGCCGTTCTGGCAGTAGTTAAACACTGTCGTCAGTCATGTTTCGAGTTTGGCGATGATTGAACTTTGTTGCCTGACGGAAATTTGGCCCGCCCCTATCTGACGTTATGCTTGAGGAGTTGACGGCACTACGCCATCTGGAATCGGGTTCTCAAACATTGCCTACGGCGTGGCACCCTGATTTGCGGCCGCGTCATTGACAAGTTTGATGCTAAATCAACTACGCCGTGGCGATGGTGGTCTGGAGCACCGCTTCCATGTTGCACGCAGCGGTCGGCACCGTGGTCGGTTTTGCTATTGTGCGCGTCATCCTTGGGCTGGGGGAATCGGCCAACTTCTCGGCGGAGATGAAAGTCATCGCCGACTTGCACCCCAGAAAGAGCGCGCGCTGGCTATGGGGATTCTTGGCAGCGCCGTTAACCTTGGCGTGGTGGTCTCTCCCGCCTTGATTCCGTTTATCGCCATTTATTACAGTTGGCACGGGCGTTTCTGATTTTTGGAGCGGTGAACTTTGTCTGGCTTATCGCGTATTTTTCCTGTTTGGCAAACCGCAAGATAAAGCCTCTGCCAAGGAACTGGCCTGGATCCGTCAGGACAAAGAAGAGCATGTCAGCATAGAATCCATCAAGTTGACATACCTGCTACGTTACCGTCAACTCTGGCCCTTTGCACTGGTAAGATGCTGACTGATCCCCATCTGGTGTTTTTCCCTGTTCTGACTATCAAAAATGGCTGAACGAAACCCGTGATATCAATATGGCCGGATTGGGTGTGCCGTTTATCATGATCTATCTGTTTGCCATTGGCGGCAGCCTTGGCGCAGGCTGGTTCATCAGCAAGCTGATGAATATGGGATTCAGCGCGGCGAAAGCGCGCAAAACCACCATGTTGATTTGCGCCTGTATGGTCATACCGATTTTTGCCGCGACGCAGGTAGAAAGTCTGTGGCTGGCCGTTGTCCTCGTTGAGTTGGCTGCTGCTGCACACCAGGGGCTGGTCAGCAAACCTGCTGACGTCAGTGTCCGATCTGTTCCCCAACACGGCGGCGATTCGGTTGTCGGCATTGGCAGCACCTTTGGCATGATCGGCAGCGTGATTTTCTCCACGGTGATCGGTACCGTACTCGAAGCCTCAGGTAATTATTGGACGCTGTTCGCCATCAGCTTCGTGGCCTGTCTGGTCACCTGAGACGTGACGTACTTGCTGCTTATCCCCAACACGATGGTACAGGCGAAATTCAAATAACCGCGTAACATGCGCTATACCGCATCATAAGGACGAATGCCCTCATGATGCGTGTGACACTGCCACTGACTAACTTTCGAACATGGCACACGCCAGCTCTATACGCCGTAGGATCGTCATGTTGCCAGCAATGATATCCTGCAACAACTTCATCGCAATAACGCCGATTTTCTGCACTGGCAAGTGCACCGTGGTCAGCGCGGCAGCGAAGCAAACTCAAGCTGTGGCAAATCGTTCATCCCCACTACTGCGGATTTTTATCTTGCATTCAATAACCTAATACATCATCAAACGTAATACTCACGTTTGATGTAAGTACCGATAAGCCTATCGTGCATTTCGGATTACGATTGAGGCGTTTCAATCGGT
>JBPETC010000139.1:0-3563 GCA_051710325.1 Symbiopectobacterium sp. | reverse complement strand
CCCATGTGAGAGTAGGGAACTGCCAGGTTTTTATATTTATATAGATTATCAGACGGTGTCTGGTAATGAAAAAGTATCGGTGGAGCGGTAGTTCAGTCGGTTAGAATACCTGCCTGTCACGCAGGGGGTCGCGGGTTCGAGTCCCGTCCGTTCCGCCACCTTATTTATTTAGGGGCGTAGTTCAATTGGTAGAGCACCGGTCTCCAAAACCGGGTATTGGGAGTTCAAATCTCTCCGCCCCTGCCATATTTATCAATTGGTTACTTCACCTCTACAGGACCTCTATAGGTATCGAAAACGTCACTTAGCGTATTTCTAGCGTATTATCGCTTCTCTGGGCTTAATCTAAAGTACATTTAGGGGTGTAACCCTTACTTTCCTCTCTTATACTAAGACTTGGTTTTCAGATTTTGTGTCCACTGAATAGCTGCTGATCCTTTGTGCTACCCATGTAATACGAGATATCTTTAGCCTTCAAATCATGAAATGTAAAATCAAAATCGTAACCAAGTTGAATGGGATGCTCTTGACCGTGCATTACGCCATCGGTTACTGAAATCGCTTTTGTGTAGTGATCTTAATATTGTCCGATGACGACAGGAGTATTGACTTTTGCATACCTGCAGAAATAGATTTAGCTAAATCTATAGCATTGCTCATTCTGGGTGTCCAAGCTTTAATTTGCCTTATCCCTGTTATTCCTTGCTGAATAAATACTCCTTCCTTCGTAATTTGTTTCCATTTCATTCCCAACACATCTGATAGATGTGCTGCGCAGAGATAGGCTACCTCCATTGCAACTTTAACTATATCGTCTGCTGCATCATAAATAGCAGCATATTCTTCATCTGTAATATATCTGTCACGCTTAACCACCTTGAATTTTATCACACCAGAGCAAGGGTTACTTTTAATATAGCCCGCTCGTATTCTAATTTGTACACGCAAGACATGCTTGCCAATCTCACGACGTGCTCTGTTTTTATATTATCAGCTTTTACCTTTTATATTATCAGCTTTTACCTTACTGAATACAGCAAGCAGTTTTTTCTGATGTTGCAGATAATCTTTCTGAGTCCTTGCTTTCAGTTCAGTTCAGAGAAATATGCACTCTCATCGAGAAAAGTCATGACCCTGGTCGCTTCTGTCAAAGCGACTTCATGTTTCTGCCATGTCTCTAGTATAGACATATCATTAGGGCTAAGCACTACCGTTTGATTTCGGCTTGGTTTGAAGTACGTTTTATATTTCCCTCGATATACATTTGGGGTAGTTCATTATATTTTGGATTTTTCCTTTTCTAGTCCATTTAAATGACCCGAAATTAGGTCTGCCTCTGCTGGCTTATTATTGCCAGTGCTAGGTATTTGCCTAAAAGCGTGAACGATAGATGGCTGGCTTGCCCTTTGCGTTTTCTTCAAACGGGACATTTAGCCTTGCCAACCACTCCTTCTATAATTTCGGTTTTTGTATCCAGTTAGAATGTACACTTCGTCATCATCAAGAAATGCTATAACCACATTGACCTCTGCTAAAATTAAGCCGATGCACATTTGTCATGGTGGCAAGGGGGATTTGTGAATATCAGAAACGGTACAGGGAAGGTTGCAGACAGGGTGTGCAGTGATGAAGGTGATTTCAGAGGCTGCCATGTCACCGCCTTTATCGTAATGGCGTTAATGATGATCAGTTTTTATACCTCGATCAGCGGAGTATAAGCAGAGATGTTTCCTTCTGATATACGTGTGCTGGGCGTAGGGCTTTCCTATGCAATAGGCAACTCTCTGCTTGTCGGTTCCGACTAACTATGTCGCACTGTCATTAAAATCAGCGGGGATTGAAACGACGTTCTTCTGGTATGTATTTGCTATGTGCCTAATGGCGATGTTTGTTTCTCTGCTGCTGCACCGAAAAGGTAAAGAAGTACAGATGTAAACGGCGCTATACAGTGCGTAGGATTAAGATTATTCAACTTCAGCCTGTGCGCTGTACAAGTAGGGGAAAACTGGTTATCTTCATGCACATAGATGTATAAACGTATAAACGGTTATAGTGAGGTGTGGTATCATACCAATTCGGATCTATGATGAGTTACCCGAAGTAAGTTTTTGCGCAATGAGAATGTTTTGTTATGACACTTCTCGTGCCAGTACTCAGGAAATTCGTCCGTTAAAGGTGTTGGTATTGAACCTCATGCCGAAGAAGATTGATACAGAAAACCAGTTATCAATAAATGGATTGTTGCTAAAAAGACAGCTACAGTAGCAGAAGATCGATACAGGTGAATTGCGTGATTTTATTTCGGAAACGGCTTCCACTCAGAATACTGACTGGAAAATTCGTTGTATCCCTGCAGATTTACACAATCTCCACGTGGAGATCACCGGGTCTGTTGAACAAAAAATGATCATCAATGCCCTGAACACTAACGTGAAAGTGTTTATGGCGGATTTTGAAGATTCGCTGTCTTCCTTATTGAAAATGGTGATCGATGGAAATCGCAATTTGCGCGATGTAGTGCGGGCAGTATCTCGTACATCAATGATGAAGATAAGATCTACCAGCTTAAACCGAATCCTGCCGTGCTGATTTGCCGGGTGCGCGGTCGGTCTGAACCTGTCTGAAAAACAACATGTCATCAGACATGTAGAAGCCATTCCTGGTGGACTGTTCGATTTGCACTCTACTTTTACCATAACTATCAAACCTTGCTAGAAAAGGGCAAGTGCTCCCTATTTTATCTGCCAAAACTGCAATCCTGGCGTGAAGCGGCCTGGATGAGCGAGATGTTCAGGTATACCGAAGATCGCTTTAATATGCCGCGCGGCATCATCAAGATCACAGTGCTGATTGAAACGTTACCAGCGGTATTCCAAGATGGATGAGATTCTGAATGCGCTGCGTGACCATATTTGTTGGGCTGAATTGCAGCCGTTGGGATTACATCTTTAGATATATCAAGATATTGAAAACCATGCCGATCGCGTATTGCCTGACCGGCAATCCGTCACCATGGAGAAGCCGTTCCTCAATGCCTCCTATTCACATTTGCTCATCAAAACCTGTCACCATCGCGGCGCTTTTGCGATGGCAGGTATGGCCGCGTTTATTCCCAGCAAAGAGCCAGCGCGTCATCAGTGGTGTTGAAAAAGTTTGTCATGATAAGCCATCAGAAACAAAAATGGCCATGACGGCACCTGGATCGCTTACTCTAGTCTGGCGGATACCGTAGTGGCGGTTTTGATGATGCGTTTGGTCATAGCGTCTATCAGCTTTTTGGGTTAGCCGATAGAGGCTGCGCCGATTTACGCAGCAGAATTGCTGGCACCTTGTCCCCGGTGAGCGCACCGAAGCGGGGATATGCGAGTCAATATTCGTTTTGCCGTGCAGTACATCGAAGCTTGGATCTTCGGTAATGGCTATGTACCGATTTATAGATCAAATCATCCAATAAATTAATCACAGTATAAACCCTCCTGTTTTGGATGTGGAGATACAGTGGCTACAGTTGATGTAAGATGTTCGTTTTGTGAACAGACAGTCTCTGTAAAAAAAACACAGTT
>JBPETC010000138.1:0-3575 GCA_051710325.1 Symbiopectobacterium sp. | reverse complement strand
ATGTTCCATAGTGAGTAAGGGGAAACCATTATACAAGCAGGCAGTGCCATTAGTTGCTGTGGCGTTACCGGATAAAGCAAAGTATGAGCCGGCGCGGTAACTGCTGGGATAATAGCCCGATGGAGCACTGCTTCATCGATTACTACGGCGTATTCCGCATTTGGATTGGCTTTCAGCAGTTGAGTATCGACCAGCCATTTTTCCATGCTCTGCACGCGACGCTCCAGCGTACGATGATCGCCGTAGCCTTCAGCGATCATTACTTAAGTAGCACGATGTTAGAGTTCAGATACTCGATAGTCGTGGCTTTATCCAGCTTGATGGTAGAGACCCAGCGGCAGAACGCTCTGCTGAGGTGAGGTATTGGTCAAAATGCCTATGATAGGTGGTGACATCAAGCGGCTGATGGGTGAACTGGCTTCGGATAGGCGGCTGTGTCACAGAACGACTGCATCACCAGATCAGTGGAGAAGCCAAGGCAGGCCAGATCTTTCAGTTCGTCACGTGTCATCGGACAGGTGGTGTCCTGAGAACCTACGGAGGTTATCTTGGTTCACAATACTGATCCGGATGAATCTATCAACTCCACAGGCGCGGCCTACCATCTTCTGCTCCCAGCGAGAAGCAGCGCGTATTCTGCGCCACTTCCTTCTCCTGACGGAAGACATCTCTTTGGTGGTCAGACCGCGACCAATGATCAGAGGAATACGACCGCACGCACGCACTATCGAGCGGTACGTCAGTTTTCAATACAAATGTTGCCAACACGGTATCGCTATCGTGCAGGCGAACTTCACCTTTGTTTTGTAGGGGTAGATGGCGATCACATCGCCCATGTTTAATTCGTTCATATCGACTTCGATCGGCAACACACCTGCTTCTTCTATGGTATTGAAGAAGATAGGCGCAATGTTGCCGCCCAGCACCACAACACCACCGCGCTTGTTCGGCACGTGCGGAATGTCTTCCCCCATAAACTACAGAGCACCGAGTTGGTGGTGAATTTACGCGAAAAACCGGTTCCCACCACGTCACCCACGTAGGCCAGCGAGTATCCTTTCTGATTGAGCGCTTCAATCTGTTTGATCGGGCCAAAACGGCACCAGGTTGATCCGGCGTAATGCCATCGCGGGCTTTTCAATATCGCTAACGCATGCAGCGTGATATCAGGGCGAGACCAGACATCGGGCTCTGGAGAGAGGTCATCAGTATTGGTTTCACCGATGACTTTGAAAATGGTGACGGTAATTTTCTCCGCCAGTTTAGGATGAGAGAAAAACCATTCAGCATCAGCCAAGATTGCACCACGCGTTTGGCATGTACGTTACCGACTTTAGCCTTCTTTTCCACATCATAGAAGTTATCGAACATCAGCAGTGTATGCGACAATGCATCGACAACAATGGGAGCTACTGCCTCATTGCCCAGCGCTTCAATCAGCGGATGAATGTTGTAACCGCCTTGCATGGTGCTAAGCAGTTCAACGGATTTTTCCGGGCTGACCAACGTAGAATGGGCTTCCCCTTTCGCGACAACCGCTAGAAAACCGGCTTTAACATAGGCGGCTTCGTCAACGCCAGGAGGCACGCGGTTTACCAGCAGATCCAGCAAGACCTCTTCTTCGCTAACAGACGGTTTTCAGCGCACCGACCAGCGCTGCCATCTGTGAAGCGTCTAACGGCTTAGGTACGATGCCCTGTGCAGCCCCGGTCGGCTACATGCTTGTGATATTCTTCTAGCACGATTCTCTCCTCTCTCTCATTTTCTTTGTATGTCCGGCGCTCTCGCTCCATGTTGTGATGTCCATACCCGGTTACACGTTAGTCGATGTGTACTCCGCTTGTGAAAATGTAGAGGGTGGCGTACCAGGCAGTAAGATCGTCATACACTCCAGCATATCAATTTTTGAACTTTTCGTTAATTCCGTTTACATAAAAGAAATATAAATAACGCAACATTACCTGGCCGCGCAAAAGCACGCGCCCTGTAGACCATAATGGGAATAAACGTTTTTTATTTGAGCATACCAAGAGTGCCCCTCATCGATATATCCCTTGCGCGCGATTGGGGTTTACATTGGGTAACTTTCAATAATTTCAGTTTGTTATACTATTCTCGACCTATAAAAAAGACGTATGTAAGAATTCCCGTATCTTGCTATAGTTTAACATCACCAGGGATTGGAAATGGATAGGTATCATCATGTCTTTTTTACGCAAAATGACCATCAGAAAGGTGTTGCTGATGGTGTTGATGTTGTTTCCATTGCTGTTGGGTGGCATGGTTTACCGCTCTCCGCCCTTTAATCAGGCAACGCACTATTTGATCGTAGGTAACACCCAGATGGAAGGAGTGAACACGCTGACCAAAGGCGCGAAGCAATCCATAAACACCGCACAATCCGCCTGAATCAGGTGGTAACGCTAATGCAAATCGGCAAATTGACCGATATCGATGCCACGCTTGGCGCAAGTTGTTTGACGAATACAAAATAGTGCCGCTAGCCTGTGGAGGCCTTCAAAATCATGCCTCACCCGCAGGTTGCGCGGCAAAAGGTCGATGAGACCGTGCAAAACTGGCAGAACGTCCTGCAACAGGGTTTGCAACCGATGATGAGCGCGTTGCAAGAGAAAAAGTTTGCTAAATATCGGCGCGGATTACGCGATGATTTTCATCTGTTGAATGAAAAGTTTATTGATACCGTCAATTGGCCATCACGCAGTCGCCGCCGATAACCAGACGGTGCAAACTATCGATTGTTTGATGTCATGGTGCAAAAACATCCTGATGATAGTACTGTGACTAGCGCGGTGATTCTGTTGCTAACCGATCGTTATCTGGTCGGTTGCATCATCAATCCCCTCACCGCGATCCGCCACCACTTCTGCACCCTGACCGAAGGCAAACTAGAGAAGAATTTGGATGGCTTTGGCTGCAACGATGCCGGGTAGTTAGTGCCCTATTTACAGGAAATCCAGGATAGCCTGAAAAGGCGACCGTCATTGCCATTCGCAGCGGCGCCTATGCCATATACGAGGCGGAGCGCGCCGGCGAACAAGGACGCGGGTTTGCCGTGGTTGCCAGTGAAGTGCACAATCTGACGCAAAAAAGTGCGCAGGCCGCCAAAGATATCGAAACCCTGATTGCCGAATCCGTTGAGCACGTCGATCTCGGTGCGCGTCACGTAGCCCGCACTGGCGATGTGATGGATAGCATTATTGAGGCCATCGGTCAGGTAAATGCCTTGATCGAAGAGATTGCCACCACGTCCGATGAACAAAGTCAGGGCATTCATTAAGTAAGTCAGGCGATTAATGATATCGATGACGTTACGCAATAAAACGCCGCGTTGGTGCAACAATCCGCTGCCCTATCGACTTCACTGAAAGAACAAGCATGTCAGCTCACGCAGACGGTGGCGATTTTCCAAGTCAACGATGTAGCACGCTAAAACCCTCTCCGCGGAATGTAACAACGTTGCCACTGGATAGCCTGTTGGCAACAAAAAACGACAGCGTTGGCTATGGTATGTATGAGCGCTGTGTTTGAAGCGGATTATCCCTCATGCATTTGTG
>JBPETC010000137.1:0-3600 GCA_051710325.1 Symbiopectobacterium sp. | reverse complement strand
GACTTGGCAATGAATAATGTGGGTATTCGTAACACTGCTTTGGCGTTACATACTAGTATCAATACCGTCATGCGTACCTTAAAAAACCCTCTCCGCGGAATGTAACAACGTTGCCACTGGATAGCCTGTTGGCAACAAAAAACGACAGCGTTGGCTATGGTATGTATGAGCGCTGTGTTTGAAGCGGATTATCCCTCATGCATTTGTGTCTCTCCTGCGTAAGTTGCTGGAACTGCTCTCAGGGTTCAGAGTGGCATTTTGGTGCACTGATGGCTGTAGGGCTTACAACGACGAACTTACAAAAGCAAAACACATTGTCTCCTTTTATACCGGTGTTATTGTATCGGTCTCATTGATTTGTCCTAAATGACCTCCGCACATTTTCTCAACAATATTGCTGCTCAGTCGTGCGGGTATCGATATTCCAAACGGAATGTCCCGCACGGCAGTGAATGTATTTTTTGCAGTGCATTCGCGTTTTGCGCAACAAGCCGTATTTGCAATTTATGAGTCAGAGCAGACAGGCGTAGGATTATTGCAAAAACAAAACGCCTCTAATTTCTTAGGGGCGTTTTGTTTTTTATCTGGCGGTGAGGAAGGGATTCGAACCCTCGATACGTTTTCATGTGTACACACTTTCCAGGCGTGCTCCTTCAGCCACTCGGACACCTCACCGGATTGTTCGCCATCAGTATGCTACGGCGACGGGCGCTAATGTAGATAAATTGCCGGACAGCGTCAATGAGTTTATACAACAAAATGCGCGTTTAGCTAAACTTAATGCAATTTTCTGATTTACTGATCTATTTTAATTTAAATAGTGAGTTATCAGTGTGTTAAATTTTCGTTATGGCTGCGGCGTAGGCTGCCAGTGTCAGCGAGAAATAGTATGCTGACGGTGAAATACCTAGCCAGTAGAGACCATATATTCCGTCAATTTACATATGCATACTGTTGCCAATACCACGCTTGTAGCACCCTACATAATTATATCGCAGAGGCTAAACGGAAAAATATTCGCCTGTTTGCCATCACCGATCATAGTCCAGACGTGGCTGACGCGCGCCACTATTGGCACTTTATGAATATGCGTGTGTGGCCATGATTGGTGCATGGCGTCGGCATCCTGATCGGTATTGAATCCAATATCAAAAACCGTTAGGGCGACATTGACTGTACCGGGATCATACTGGAGCAATAGGATCTTGTTACTCACACCGAGGCACTGATTGTTACCATATCCAGTGCAATGTGCGTATCATCAGTCATCCAGGTAACCAAAATATTCGATTGATATTGCCGCCGTAGCGCAAGCCGCAGCGGCACTATGACGTAGCTCTTGAGTTGAATAATTCCTCGTTTATATTCACGCAAGGGCAGTGGACCCAACTGTCGCGCCATTGCTGAGGTAATACGTGATGCAGGTGTTAGGCTAACGCTTGGCTCTGATTCCCATATAGTGCGTTCACATTGGCGATTTTACTCACTGCGAACGTATTGTGCAGAAAATTGATTTTCCGGAAGAACGTATACTGAATTTGAGTCAGCGCTGCATTTTAGATTTTCTGGAACAACGAGGTCTCGCCCTGTGATTACAGAATTGGGGCTTTGTAATTATCTAGTAACGTTGTCACTTAATCGCCATAATAACAACAGGTATGACATGAACGAATTCTCATTGGTATACCCGCTTGCTCAATACGCTGTTTAATCGGGCCCCTGACGATACCGTGGTGACCCCTTTGTTGACCATAATTGAACAGGGCAAACTCAAGCTAAACTGGCCGCTTAATCAGGATGCTTTGCTAGAGCGCATGCAGTAGAGCATTGATCTAATCGTATTAACTGCCGATTATCACGCTCTATATATTGAACAGAGCGGTACGGTTTCCCTCTGGCACTCTTCCTATGTCGAAAATGAGGAAGAAGATGATGTTCGCGTTTTTCTACAACAGCGCGGTATGTCGCTCAAAAAAAGCGGCGTTGACCATTTTGGCGCATTGCTGCTGGCTGCATCAATGGCTTAACGATCAGGCAGGGGAAGATGAAAATACCGTGCAGTTGGCCCTGTTTGACGAGTTTTTGCTGCCGTGGAGAGATCGGTTTCTTGGTAAAGTCGAAAGTCACGCTACCATAGTATTTTACCGCACGCTGGCACTGCTAACACGCAAGGCGCTGGAGAGGTGCTCTACAAGAGATTTTGTGGAAGAAGAAGGGCGATGAGGACGCGCAGGAGAGTCCAGACGCGTAAATCAATTCATCAGGAGAGCGGGGAATCTCGCCCTGATATACCCGTTATACTTCAAGTTGCATGTGCGTTGGCCGCTCTTATTCACCCGAATCACTCACTTGTCTAAACTCATCGGGATTCACTCACTTGCCGCCTTCCTTCAACTTGAATTATGTAGGATATAAAAGTTCAATCGGTCAACTTAATGGCAATTTGACCCGGTTTTACCTCAATACCTTTTGCCAGTTTTTTGGCTAAGGTTTCCGTTTTGCTATTTTCATCACTCAGCACATAGGCTGGTTTCTGATCAAAATAGTTCTTCAATGACTGATTTAAGTAGGGCGTCAGCGTTTTAAACACGGTGTCTATCTTCTCTGGTGTCATTTGACAATCCACCAGCTTCATCTCTTTGAGGTAAATAGCGCTGTTAGTTTTATCAAACACCGGTTGTGCTTTCAGCGTAAGCACAGCATCCCCTGACAGGGCACCCAGAAACGAACTGATGTCCACTTTGGCTTGGACGACAGGGTGACTTTACCCGGTTCGGCACGTCCGATCTGGCCGCTGAGATCATTTAACACGATGGCGGCATCGACTACACCTGGTGGAATGCCGATCTATTTTTTAAAATCATTATGTTTTGCAGATAACGGTTTACATCTTGCTCGCTAAGAGAATATTGCGTGAGCTGATCGCAGCTACTAACAAGTAACGCCAGCGCCACTGCTGCAACGGCGGTTATCCCTGATTTTTTATTGATCTTCTTGTGCACGTGGTGTATTTTTGAAGTATGGCTGTTTAACGATAGAAAGGGTATCCCTTAAGCTTAGCTTAATGGACGAAGATATACACTGCCTTATTAGCCACAAGTTAGCCATCAGATAGCGCTGAAAGCACAGAAATTGCCAGTTTTAGCGTCAGTGTTAACTTTAACGTTCTCCTAGCATGGCTGGCTCTATCTTACGCAGATTAAACTACCAATACAGAGCCCAACATAAACCACGGCAGTTCTGAGTTCTGGCATATAAAGCTAATACCCGGTATCAAACAACCACCCGCCGCCCAGCGTCAGCCCAAGACGGCTGAATCCCATGTAACTTCCGCGCGCACTCGCATCCGCCAGTGCAGTGACGCGTTTAATGTTTCACGGGCGGGTTCAGCGATAATCGATCTCATGTAAAACATGCTAATAAGCAGAAGCAGCAGAAGTATCGGCAGCGTGGTTGTCATGCCTATAGGAAACAGATCATTCATTCAATAACCTAATACATCATCAAACGTAATACTCACGTTTGATGTAAGTACCGATAAGCCTATCGTGCATTTCGGATTACGATTGAGGCGTTTCAATCGGTTGCACAGCGTGCAGA
>JBPETC010000136.1:0-3791 GCA_051710325.1 Symbiopectobacterium sp. | reverse complement strand
AATAAGGCGTGAGTCAGCGAATTACATCGAGGCCCGCAGTACCGGCTGCAACAAGGCCGGATATAGAGCTGAAACCTACCGTCAATGTCAACACCGTGGAAGCCTTGCAAACGGGATGCGTTCATATTAGTAGTGCCCGATGATAATAGCGTTATCGATACCTAATGCATCCAGTAATGCTTTCACATCGCCTGACATGGCCGGGTAGTTCATTTCCGGCGTACGCGGAGATAATCCGTGGTTGTATAAGTCGACCGGAATGACATCGTGTAGCTTTTGTCGGTCTCGCGCCAGAATACCAGGTTATCCAGATTACCAAACAAAACGTGAATCAATACGATAGGCAGTGCATGCGTGAGTTGTTGCGCATTTTGCAATGCGATAATTCAATTTCATGGTGAAGTTCATTCAGAGACATAGGCGCTTAGGGTATCATAACTGCTGCGGATGATGTTGCCTTATAGAAAATGAAGACTATGCTTTTTGCAGATTACAGGTAATGGGGCGAGGAAGCAGATGGGGGGGGATCGTCTGACTTTCGATATTGTTTGTGTAATGCCACTATTCGGTGGTATTGATTCGCCTATATACTTCTTGCCGATTAATTAGAGTAAAAACAAAAACAGTACTGGATAAAGATAAAAACTATTGAGGTCGACGAAGAGCTATATCGTTATATTGCCAGCCACACGCAGTACATTGGTGAAAGCGCCTCGGATATTCTGCGTCGCGTGTTGAATTTCCGGGAAAGGACAGGTTATCGCCGCTTCTGAAACGGCCACAACGAAAGTGCAGACACCAGCGAACGTAGCCACAAAACCGCGCGATGATGTAAGGGCGATACGTGAACTGTTATTATCCGATGAATACGCCGCACAAAGTAAAGCCATCAATCGCTTTATGCTGGTGCTCTCCACCCTATTATTGCCTCGAACCTAGCACTTTTCTTCAGAAACCGAGCAGCTTCATGGACGCACGCGCATTTATTTTGCTGGCGACGAATACATGCTGTTTCAGCATGGCGTCCATACCAAAACCCAAGCATATTCAAGGCACGCCTTACTGGGTCATCACCAATACCAATACGGATCGCAAACGCAGAATGGTTGAATAAATCATGCAATCGATGCAGTTCCCTACGGAGCTTGTCGAAAAAGTGTGCGGTACTATTTAGCAAATAGCGTCAGGGAGAACGCCGATGGCTAATCACCCCAGAGCCGGACAACACACCCGGCAAAGTGATTTGATTAATGTAACGCAATTAACGTCACAGTATTATGTATTACGCCCAGATGTGGATAACGCCGCACATGCAGTGAAGTTCGGGACATCTGGTCACCGCGGCAGCGCGGCGCGCCACAGTTTTAATGAGGCGCATATTCTGGCTATCGCTCAGGCGATTGCTGAAGAACGCAAAAAGCAAGGGATCACAGGGCCCTGTTTTGTGGGTAAAGACACCCACGCTCTGTCGGAACTGGCTTTTATCTCACTGCTGGAAGTGTTGGTAGCGAACGGCGTTGAAGTGGTGGTGCAGAAGGACAATGGCTTTACGCCGACGCCTGCTATCTCCAATGCCATTCTGGTGCATAATCGCAAAGGTAATGCGCAGGCCGATGGAATTGTGATTACTCCGTCTCACAATCCACCGGAAGATGGCGGTATAAAATATAATCCCCCTAATGGCGGGCCTGCTGATACCAATGTTACCAGCGTTATCGAAAAACGTGCCAACGCCCTGCTAGCCGATGGGTTAAAAGCAGTAAAACGCCTGACGCTGGATAAAGCCTGGCAGAGTGGTCATGTGCATGAGCAAGATCTGGTACAACCTTATGTCGAGGGATTGCGTGCGGTCGTGGATATTCCCGCTATTCAGAAGGCACGGCTGACACTGGGTGTCGATCCTTTAGGCGGTTCAGGCATTGCCTACTGGCAGCGCATCTCAGAGCACTACCAGTTAAATTTACGCTTGGTCAACGATACGGTCGATCAGACGTTCCGCTTTATGACATTGGATTATGACGGCGTTATCCGCATGGACTGCTCCTCAGAGTCAGCGATGGCGGGATTACTGGCGCTGCGTGATAAATTTGATCTGGCTTTTGCCAACGATCCTGATTATGATCGCCACGGAATTGTGACGCCTTCTGGTTTGATGAACTCGAATCATTATCTAGCGGTTGCTATCGATTACCTCTTCCGTCATCGTCCGCAGTGGGGGCAATCTGTTGCTGTCGGAAAGACATTGGTTTCCAGCGCCATGATTGACCGTGTAGTGGCAGATCTTGGACGTAAGCTGGTAGAAGTGCCGGTCGGGTTTAAATGGTTTGTTGATGGTTTATTCGATGGCAGCTTTGGTTTTGGCGGCGAAGAGAGTGCGGGCGCATCCTTTCTGCGCTTCGATGGCACGCCATGGTCAACGGATAAAGATGGTATCATCATGTGTCTGCTGGCGGCTGAGATCACAGCGGTAACCGGTAAAAATCCGCAGCAACACTATGATGCGCTGGCGGCCCGTTTTGGTGCGCCGAGTTACAACCGTATTCAAGCCTCTGCGACTCACGCGCAAAAAGCTGCACTGTCGCGGTTATCACCTGAACAGGTTGCCGCCAGTACGTTGGCCGACGATCCGATTACAGCACGTTTAACAGCTGCACCGGGTAACGGTGTCTTTATTGGCGGATTGAAAGTGATGACGGATAACGGCTGGTTTGCGGCGCGTCCGTCTGGCACGGAAGAAGCCTACAAGATTTACTGCGAAAGTTTTTTGGGGGCGGAGCATCGCGCTCGCATTGAGAAAGAATCGGTAGATATTGTTAGCACTGTGCTGGCAAATGCCAAATAAGCGTTCCTTTAGAGGGTGCTGACAAACAGCACTATACCCACCGTTATTCCCTGGTTTTGCCGAGAATGAGAGTGGGAAAGTGACTTCGCCATCATATTGAGGGCGCCCTGGGCATTCTTTGTCTTTTCTGCTTGAAATAGCAGAAAAGGTTCTCGGCGGCAATACTGTGTAACCTCTCATTGAGATCTGCATGGTTTTTCATGCATTAACTTCTGCATCGCGTGATTACGGTACACGCTGATGGCTTTAATGGATATTCCAGATAACTTACTGATTTCACTGTTATTTAGTCACTGTTTGTAGCCCCATAATACCTCCAGTTCGCGTGGACTATGAGGCACTGCATGACATTATATCTGGGATAGAAGCCCTGACGATGAAGGGCTTGCAATGAAGGCATTTAACAACGCAGACAGCGTTTCTGCTGGATCGCCTAGCGCCAGCTGTCCGTCTTCATAACCACAGAAGAGCGTGTTCTTTCTGCTTTACCAGCAAGAAAAGTAAAGTAGCACGCCGTTTGCGGCGAAATTGACGCCACCAGCACGGTGCGTGCTGAGTTGCTGCGGTAAAAATAATATCCGCTTGTTCAAGTTACTCAGTGGTATACTGAGTATTGACCTCAAGTTTTGTGTATGGATCCATTGATAGATGAGGTGTCCAAGGCCGACAGTAAAATAGTGATCAAAATGAAGGAGCACAACAGTTCTTTCCATCGTCTACTACCTATTTTAATCGGTTGTTCCCGAAAAAATGTCTGCATGGACAAATGCACCTGGATTCTATGTAGAGTAAATACATTCATCGATGATGAGTTAATAAATAAAAGGGCTATTGAACAGCCGCTCCCAAAACTGACGGCGCGCATGCATTAAATGAAACCGCTCTTTGACCCGATCACGCTATTCCTAGGCAACCCGGACCATGTCTCCCAAACTGGCAGGGAGTAACA
>JBPETC010000135.1:0-3846 GCA_051710325.1 Symbiopectobacterium sp. | reverse complement strand
ATCTGCACGCTGTGCAACAGATTGAAACGCCTCAATCGTAATCCGAAATGCACGATAGGCTTATCGGTACTTACATCAAACGTGAGTATTACGTTTGATGATGTATTAGGTTATTGAATGAATGATCTCCCCTTTCCACGCTCAGTCGCTTCGGCACCAGTTGCAGCCAGAAGTAGCTGTCAAAGGCCAGATCCAGCAGGGTGCCATCCATGTCCAGGACGACGGTATTGATGTAATTACAATTGGCATCGGTGGAGACTTTGTATAATGACCTCTTTGGCGCTAAAGAGCGTGTGCAACAGCATGGCGGAAAGCCATTGCAACTCTTGCCATTGCTCCGTTGAATGATATTCATTAAACGGTTTATGTGGCAGCGGTAGTTTACGAGTTGATAGCTTTCGTCGCTTCGGATAAGAAAGCCGCTGTGTGGCGGGCTGTTCATCGAGTTGGTGGCCGCGTTAATTTCTTGGTAGAAAAAGACTCCGTGATGCTGACCGCCAACGATTCCAGCGATTCAGCATTAACGGAGCGCAACAGAACGTTCATTCCCTTAAGCGATCCTGATTTTGCGCGTCTGACCAAGAAGGCATCCCAGGTTTTCATATTGCCAAGCTTGACCAGCGTATTTTTCAACCGTGTACAATCCTCTTTACGTGTATATAAATCCTGGGTTTTCAGCATGATATCAGAGAAATTGTTGAGCAGTACCATACCTGATTTTTGAATAGTGGACACGAGCTGCGTGCTGATTTTACCTTCATAATTGATCACGGGATGCAACTGTGCGTTCATCACGGACAGTAGCGCTGATGCTCTTCGATTACGTCCTATTCAGGTAGCGGTAACGACCCAGCCTTGTTCCAGTAGATGGCAGAGTAATCAAACGGGGTAAAAGCATAGGGATTTACGTTACCCGGATAGCGGTTGTGCAGGCACACAGCACATGCCGGTGCCTTGAATGTCCAACTTATCGCGGATTTTCAGGTGGACGTTTTGCAATTCATCAACCTGCCTGTACCTCTTTGATATTCTGTGCGCCGTGCGGCTAGCTCATGCTCAGGTTGAGCGGTAATCCCAACGGCAAGAAGCTGAGCAACAAGATAAGGGGCAGTAGCGCACCCGCAGAGAGAATCAGATTTTTCCAAATCGCTGAAGGGGGAAACGGCTGACTTCATCGTGGAGCGAGAGAAATTCGCCCTGATGAACAATCTAACGATTCAGATAGATATCGATTTGGTTTTCTGCGCCAGATCGTAGGAGACATAAGGCTGCCAATGGAGTGGATAGATAAGATCGATATTGACCAGCGAAATATTGCCAATCTGCTCCTGGTTCGATTCGCCAAACAGGTTAAGGCGCTGTGGCGTGCCATTCAGGCAACGTACCTCTTGCACTTCACGCTCGGAGGTAGCGCGCGAAGCAGCTGCCACCAACTCCAGGCCGTCAGCAGCACTGCGGCCAGCAACAAGCCAGGGCATCACTGCCAACGGCGTCGTCAGGCTGATAAGTAACAACAGAAAAGCAAATGCAATCAAAAGCGATTCTCGAATGCCAGAGGCGTGATGTACAGCGTGCTCTTCTCGTGTTTCCTTGCGAACGGCAACCAGATCGGCGCGTTCATTCCCCTTTTCTCGAATCGAGGCATTACGTTCAGGTTTTAACGGTGGCGGTAAAATGCTCTGATCACTGTGCTCAACGCATTTCACTCAAGGAATGTCCGTTAGCGCTCAATGGCGGCACGCTCATCGTGCGTTAATGTGCGTTCTCGTGCGTGCATGACGGCAAATGACGGGTTTTGCAAAGGTCAAATGACAACGCATACGGTATTTATTATAACGTCCGATGACGATCAGACAGGTAAACAATAGGGATAAAAGAATAACTATTATGCTCATTCCAACGCTGATAATTCGGATACTAGCAAGCTTATCCCGAGAGTGATAATCCGTATGTCATTGTTAATCAGCTTGAATTACTCATTAACGCAATAAATTTTCCTATATTTTTTAATCTTACAAAGAGGAAATCAGAAAAATATGGGGAAAATCTAAATTTATTGTGATGTGTTGATTTTTATTTTTTTCGGGGAAAAGCCGTAATGTTTGTTATTTGTTGCGATTGCGTAAATTTAGTCTTTTCAGAGTTGCGGTAAGATTGGCTATTAACGCACAATGTGAGCAATATCAAAAAATTAACGTTTTTGCATTCTGCGGCGTTCCCGTTACGGGGAAAAAGGTGCCGATTCCTCACCTTTTTGACGGATATCAATTTTTTGTTGTCGCAGGAATGCCACGTAGGGCGAATATATTTATGGATAACAATCTGAAAAAACCGAAAATTCTAAACGTGGAGACGGTGGCTTGTTCGCGTCTGTTTAACGTGGAATCGGTTAATCTTGAGTTCAGAAACGGTGTGCGCCGTGTGTATGAACGGATGCGCCCCTTGGGGCGAGAAGCGGTGATGATTGTGCCGATTATCGACAATCAACTAGTGCTGGTTCGCGAATACGCCGTCGGTATCGAGCAGTATGAATTGGGATTCCCTAAGGGGCTCATCGATCCGGGGGAAACTATTTTTGAAGCGGCGAATCGTGAATTGATGGAAGAAGCGGGATTCGGCGCACACCAGATGTCGCTGTTGGCGATGCTGACGTTGGCACCTTCCTATTTCTCCAGCCGCATGAATATCGTGGTCGCATGTGACCTTTATCCGCAGACGCGAGAAGGTGATGAGCCTGAGCCGCTAATTCCAGTGCGCTGGCCATTGGATAATTTGCTAGGCCTGTTGCAGGAACCGGATTTTCGCGAAGCGCGTAACATCAGTGCGCTGTTTTTAACGCGCGAGTGGTTAGCAGGACAGACACTTTCATCGTCCCCGGCCTAGGCCAGTGGAACCTTGTAGAAATAATCCGTTTGGTTTGTAAGCGATTCCTGCCTGCGCGGGAATGACGGAAAGAGATGCTCGTCCGTGGTGAAGCGTTAAAACAGCTCTTCGCTCTGACCGTTTTCCATCAAGGTGTGTACCTGCCCCGTGGACTTCACACTCCGTAGGTTGCGTTCTATCGATAAAATGTTCCGCACGGCTGTTGCTACCGCCGCTGGAGAGTTTACCGGTGTAGCGATCGATGGTGACGGTAAAGACGCCCGGCGGCGGTGTCAGCGACTGCTTTGCCACGCCTTGCAGAGCGACTTTCATATAGTCATCCCACTCAGGTTGTGGCACTTTTTTCGCCGCCCTCATAACCCGATTTCTGATCTTTAATCGCACCAGAAATCGTGCTGCGGCCAATATCGCGGCGATGGTCATCAAAGCAAATCCACATCGGCGTTTGTAAACGGACATCTTTCAACGTTGCTATATCGGGCAACTAAAGCTTGATATAACGATATAGCCCATATATCGATGCGGCTCCAAACAGAATGCAAGTTACTGCAGGTGAGCCTGCAGTTGTGGATACATTCTTTTATTCAGTATACATTTTCAGCAATGCGTGCCCTTCTTAACTACGAGGAAGAGACCGCATTGAACAATGGCTTATCACCATTGGCAGGTCGGATTAGATATACAAAAAGGACGTTTGCGTGCCCTGGCCGTACTGGGCTAGCGGTATCTGCCGTAGCACTGGTGGGCGTGCGTTAATTGGTAAACCATATAGGTTCCTTATTGGAGGAGCCTATTTTTAATCAATATAAAATATATACCCTGCTAACTAAATAACCGCTCAATCATCCAATAAATTAATCACAGTATAAACCCTCCTGTTTTGGATGTGGAGATACAGTGGCTACAGTTGATGTAAGATGTTCGTTTTGTGAACAGACAGTCTCTGTAAAAAAACACAGTTAT
>JBPETC010000134.1:0-3914 GCA_051710325.1 Symbiopectobacterium sp. | reverse complement strand
GTCAGCGAATTACATCGAGGCCCGCAGTACCGGCTGCAACAAGGCCGGATATAGAGCTGAAACCTACCGTCAATGTCAACACCGTGGAAGCCTTGCAAACGGGATGCGTTCATATAGAAAAACCATGCATGATACATTCGCGGGTCGTGCTACCTTTATGGGGAGCTATTACCCGGAAGAAACCCAACTGGATAAATGGGTTCAATGGCTGAGAAACGGATACCGAAGGCTTATTGATATCCTCGAACCTCTACGACCTGTTCCAGCCCGTTAATCAAGGCGGTGACATGGCAGCCTGAAATCACCTTCATCACCGCATATATCCTATATCAATAGGGATGTTCGCAGCGTGCTTCTATAACTCATGAGTGGTTGAATGCTTGCTTACTTGAAGACGGCAAACCAGTAAAGCGCAAAGACGTGTTGGAAATCTGCGTTTATCGCACGCAATTTCTGCGCGATGTGTTTAACAAGATTTAGCGCACAGTGAAAGTAGAGATACCGGCTCCAGGCAAAGGTGAGATGCTACAACGTTACTACGTCAGAGTGTACGAGGCGGTGCGGAAATCTGGGGCGACTGTAGTAACACGGGTTAAGTGAGGAAGCTATGGAAATACGCGATGACTCTTTTATTGATCTGAAGTTCATAATGCAGGACTCAAAATTTAGCAATATATTTTCTATGAGCAAATCAAAGTCGGTCGCCTGCCTCCACCGAAAAAATCGGCAGATGCTCGCGCTTGGGAATACCGGGATTACAAGGACTGGAAATCCATGTACAATAAATTACTATCACAGCAGTAGAAGTGACTGCTCCCTGCTCGCACTGGGCGATGGCTTTAGGCGGATTTTGCTAATAATTCGAACAGGATTTTCAGACGATGCAGGGATAAATATGAGCATAAAATCTACCACTAATAAATTGATATTTTATATCAATCAGAAGAGGAATTAATTAGGTGCCTAGAATAAATACCGCAGACCACGGACTAAGAAACAGGCCGAAGAAGATCAGAAAGGCAATAAACAGCGAAAGGAAATCCTGTGATACAAATAGAACGTAGACTGCAACGCCCACCACCAGAACGGTATATCTAGAGAAACCGCCACCGACGGCCCAATTTTACGCCGATAGCTAGCAGGTTGAGGCTAGCAAAGTAGAGGCTGATCACTGCGATAGTGACGATACCCGAGGTGGCCGTCAGCAGATAGGGCACTGACATCCATATTGGCAATACTATTCCGATCAGGGCGATGGGGTTGGGATTAACCGAACTGGTTAACTCCGATAACTGGGCTGAAAGTAAAATACCTGCCAGCATCAGAGGGACGAGCGGTAGTGACGAGCCGCCGACCACGGCAAAAAAAAGACGCTGCCGTGCGTGATGGTAGGGCTTTGATGCAGCTGTAGTCCGCTCCAGCGATGGCCAACCACCCCAGTGCCGTCGCAATCACGGATACGGCCGTGAGAAAACCAGTCAGCCAGTTGCCACACGGCAGTGTCAGTATCACATCCTATGTGGTGCTGAACATATATATAAGCCACGACAATCATCGTCATGGTGCCAAAGATTTTGGTGATCCAGCTTTGCATCAGGATCAGGGTGTTTTGCCCAAGAATACTCACCACAATGGTCAGGTCGCCAAACAGAATAAGGCAGATGGCAGTCAGCGTACGTAGTGCTGCTGGTAAAAACCAATGGCTTCAAACAGGGCCACCAGCGTCATAGTGTGCCGGTGGTGAGATTAATGGCTTCAAGCCATCAGAGTAAAACCAGCCAAAACAAAAGCGGTAGGGTTCAGGCCAGTCATCAGCCATTTGGCGTTATCACCGGCAAACGGCAGTACAGCAATATGCTGATCTGTGCGATTGAATTAAAATGACGACTGACAAGGCCAGTGAAATGTGCTAATGGCGGTACTGACACTACGTGAACTAAATATGACTCAGGCAGGAACGGTGATCGTTAGCAGCCAGCAAAATATGAAGGAGGAAGCAACAACGGCTGGTGTGAGTAATACTGGCGTTAAAAGCGCTAAACCGGTCGAGAATGTCAGCCTGTTACAGCGATTATCGGGGTGCTTCAATGCAGCTTAGAGAAATACCGCTTGTTGCTATCAGCTAAAAATTCACTGTCAGCCTGTCAGGCCGGGTATGGCAAATGCGACTTATCTGGCACGATGCGGCAGGCTGGTTGCTTGGTATACTTAATGCTTCCTGTGATCCGATCATAACAGGAATACCGCTGATCCCTGGTACAGATTTACTGGCGCAATATGGCTTGCTCAATCCAGGTGGCAGGTTGGTTGTCGTGATGGAAGATGAAAAATCATCCGACTTGTTTATGCGCGCTACTTGGACATGAACGACTTGTATCAGGTTATTGCGATTGTTACACCGGATGCACACGCCAGGATAGATGGTTTTCTTCCTAGAATTATCAAAACAGCGGAGGCTGCCTTTCACGGATCTGAATGAAAGCCAGCTAACGCAGTAGCTATTTTATTGAATAAATCCGCATTACTGATACCCGCCATTGAGCGGTTTTTATGGGCTATAATTATCTCACAGAACTGGATAAGACAATGCTCGTTTATCGTTGCCAATGATAAAGACGATTGGCTGGAACTATCTTCTTTTCGCTGTACGTTCAGTATTTCATGGCCGGATACGAAACTAGCCGCGTACAGCGCGAGCGGTATTTAAAATCTGGAACCTGAAACCTGAGACGGCGAACCGGATCCAGGCTGGTGAGTTTGTCAGCGTGCAAGCGTGCAATTGATGGCGGGATATCAGGATAACGCTGATTTTCACCTGGAAAATCTGCTACTCTATCACTGGCAGGGATAACCCGACCGATACCTTTGTAATTATTCAGGCAGTGGATTCGCATGATGCGTACTATATACGCAACCATACGCGACCATGAATACCACACTCAGTGCCAGGCATACACTGGCCGAACAGCACAATGCTCTGCTGGAAGGGGGGGCTGGCTCCTTACGGTATCGTGAAAGGCACAGCGCCTGATTTTGACGCCACGCGCTTTCCTCAAGGGAAAACGTATTTCGGCATGACCCGTGATGCCGCCGACAATCTAGCGGGGCAGTGCAGGGCTTCCTGGAAATATATCAACAGTCAACTGGTGATGGTGCCGGAAGATAACTATGTCCAGGAGGCTGTCGTGCTTAATAGCACGACGGGCCTTATCGGTCTGTCGCAACAGACCATTATGGCGGGCGTTAACGTTCGTTGCCTAATCAACCCTAATATTCAAGTTAACGGCCTGATACGGCTGGATCAGTCCTTAATCTATCGCACCATACTTCTGGACTTCCGGAAGGTGATATTGCTGCTGCGCCCGGAAAATTGATAGCGTAACGAACGGCCCGTTTTCAACAAACGAAAAGTAGCCTTAATTCACAACCAGCCAGTCTTTCCAGTGACGGGGACTATATTGTGAAAATATCAGTTATTTATTGGATATACGCGGAAAGCTATGGTACATGGATCTGGTCTGCATTGCTAAATGCTCTGCTGACCTAATGAACGCATCAACGCTGAACAGGACAAGATAATGGCCATATCCATAACCCGATCTGAAAGAGCGGGCGGTGAGCAGGAACTGCTTGATACCCTACGTCCATGCTCTGTCGTCACAACTTCAGGTGGCCATGCTGGGCATTATCCAGTCATTTGACGCAGATGCCGTCACCTGCACACGAGCCCGCGATAAAAGAAGGGGTCATCAGTGACCAGAATGGCAGCGCTCAGTCGATAGCGTTGCCTCTTCTGGTGGATGTTCTCGTTATCTTCCCGCATGGCGAAGACGTCACGCTGACGTTTCCGGTTGCCGCAAAGTGATAAATGTCTGGTGGTATTTTCTGACCGTTGTGTTGATTTCTGGTGGCAG
>JBPETC010000133.1:0-3946 GCA_051710325.1 Symbiopectobacterium sp. | reverse complement strand
TACATCCACCGGGCTTATATGCCATCTGGCCTCACTGGTATAACAGTGGTCTGACGCCAAACGAATCTGAGCGACTCTACTACTTACAGTCTAATCCGGTGGCCAGTATTAGTTGAGCACTACAATCTTACATCAACTTTAGCCACTGTATCTCCATATCTAAAACCGGAGATTTTAAATCTGTAATCAACTCATTGAATACTTGACAGAGAATCGTTAAGTTTTCTATAAATCTCTGCGGCTTATCTGGCTATGACCGCGCGCATAAAAGTAATAACGTCAATTTCAACCTGGTTTACCTGGCTTGAAATTGGCTGGGCGGCACAATTTTTTGTTGCTTTTCCCCCTGGTTGGTAACCATTATTCAAAATGTATGAGTGATCAGAAAATATCACTGAATTGTGAAATGGGGAAGGTTAAAAAAAGAGGTTGAATCCTATACATTACAACCCCTTTTATCTTTCTGATTCACCGTACTTGGGTATTTCAGTAGAGATTAAATTACTTGGCTTTGCCTTGGTTAGCAACAGCAGCAGCTTTCGTCGCGATTTCTTCAGCGTCACCCAAATAGTAGTGTTTGATCATCTTGAAGTTTTCATCGAACTCATACACCAACGGCACACCCGTCGGGATATTCAGTTCAAGGATTTCATCTTCACCCATGTTGTTCAGGTATTTCACAAGCGCCCGTAGGGAGTTACCGTGTGCAGCGATGATAACGCGCTCACCGCTCTTAATACGTGGCAGGATAGTTTCGTTCCAGAACGGCACAACGCGTTTGATGGTCAGCGCCAGGCTTTCAGTCTGCGGCAGCTCATCGTCACTTAGAGAGGCATAACGCGGATCGTGGCCGGGGAAACGCTCATCTTCACGGGTCAGCGAAGGCGGAGTGATAGCAAAACCACGACGCCATTGTTTAACCTGGTTATTACCGTATTTTTCAGTGGTTTCCGCTTTGTTCAGACCCTGTAACGCGCCGTAGTGGCGTTCGTTTAGTTTCCAGCTTTTTTCCACCGGCAACCAAGCCTGATCCAGCTCGTCCAGGATGTGCCACAGCGTGTGAATGGCGCGTTTCAGCACAGAAGTATAAGCGAAATCGAATAAGAAACCTTTATTTTTTAGCAATGTACCAGCGGCTTTGGCCTCTGATCGACCCTTTTCAGACAGATCAACATCGTACCAGCCTGTGAAGCGGTTTTCATTGTTCCACTGGCTTTCACCGTGTCTTACCAGTACCAGCTTATTAGTTACAGCCATAGCTAAACTCCTTTATTTCTAATGATTTCAGTGATAACTAGTCTCATTATATTGCTGTGCTGCAATTAACGGCAATCAATAGTCACCGATAAACCTGATTTATCTGCATTAACTTTTCTCATTATCACGTTATAACTTGCTCGTTTCATCTCACAGCAATGGCCTGTCGGCCCAATATGAGTATGGGCCGACATTACGGGACAGCTACTCAGGCACTACGGGATAGCTACTCAGGCACTATCGCCTCGCTTACTGTGTGCCAGCAGGTAGAACGCTGGGATCACCAGCATCTAGAGCAGGGGCAGTTACCATACCGTCGAGCATCGGTGAGGCAATGCGTTGCATCACCTCAGCACCCGTACCGCCGCCCCACATGATTGGCAATAGCCCAGCCATGACCATCAGCACTGGCACCAGTGTAATGCTAACCCTTCGGATACCGTCATCGCGTAGGTTTTTGTGAAGGCAAGTGTGGCAAACATTACCCTCCTGCGCTTCAAGTGAAAACACCGGAATAAACAATAGGGTAATGATCAGCAAGCTACAGAAGAGCGCCTGGCCAACATCGACGGCGGCTTTTTCGGCAATCTTCTAATAATCATCAGAGGCGGATTGCTGGTTTGGATGCTCATGTCGCCACTATTCTAGCACCTTATGTATGTTTTCTATCATCATAATGCTAGCATCCACCATGACCCCGATGGCGATACCACTCAACGACATGATGTTAGCGTTCTCATCCCTGATAGTGCATGATGATGTGAACGATCGTAGACTGGAACAATCTCCACGACTGCGGACAGGCTGCGTTTGATATCGTTCAGCTTGAACTTGACTGTATCGATGGTTTCCAGCGTATTTTTTCATGAACGCATCACGATAATGCCGCCCGCGACTTCACCTTCATTATTGAGTTCAGCAATGCCGCGCCGCATTTCTGGACCGATACGCAGAGTGGCGACATCTGACAGCATAATGGGGATATCATATCGAGTGGCGATCATCACCTGCTTAAAATCATCAATGGTTTTGAGATAGCCCGAGGTGCGCACCATGTACTCCGCTTCCCATAGCTAGATAACAGAATCGCCGCCTTCCTGATTCGCGTTTTATACCGCGCTCATCACCATCTCATGGGAGAGGTTTAGGGCGCGTAATTGATCTGGATTGAGAACAATTTTGTACTGCTTATTTGTACTGCTTAACCATGCCGCCGACGTTCGCGACTTCTGATACGTTGGGTACGATCTTTAACTCATGCTTGAGGATCCAGTCTTGGATGGCGCTCAGGTCGTCAAGGCTGTGCTGGCCGGTTTTATCTACTAGCGCATATTCATACACCCAACCGACGCCGGTGGCATTCCGGCCCAAGAGAGGTATTTACCTGAGGTGGCAGCGTTGATTGCATTTGGCTGAGATATACTCCAGCACGCGCGAGCGCGCCCAGTAAGAATAAGGATCGGTGCCGTTTTTCAAACAGCACGTAGACGTAAGAATCGCCGAGCATGGAGAAGCCGCGTACCGCTTTAGCACCGGGTAACAGAGAGCATGGTGGTGCCGAGCCGGGTAGATCACCTAACTTTCCAGCACTTGCAGCGCTTTGCCAGGGTAGCCGACTTTGATGATGACCTGAACATCGGAGAGGTTAGGTAACGCATCAAGCGGCGTTTTCTGAACTGCCACCATACCCATGCAGACATCAGCATGACACTTAGCAGCACAAATAGCCAATTGTGCAGCGACCAAAGAATATGGCTGCAATCATTGTTGATATCCTTCATGTTGGTTGCATTTCTGTTAAAAACAGGAGTGACACTCACTAACTGTGCCCCTCTTCTGGTAGCACAAAGGTGAATCTGACGTGCTGACCAACGGTTAAAGAAGAACGCAGTTCAGCGCGGCAACCGGGCCGTGCGACATCGTAATCGCGTCGCCATCTATCGCCTCGATTTTCCCTTCCGCTTCGTAGGTGGGGGGAAGGAAATGGTCGCCGGGGTATTCTGTTGTGGTTTGTCGCTTGCCATTTATGGCAGTGCGCTTTTTAGACTTGCTTCAGAATCGATCAGGCATTGGCCGTAAGTAACCACAGACTGGCCCGCTTTAAGGCCGTGTATGATTTCTACAAAACCATTTTAGCTACGGCCTGTTTCACCTCAACCGGCGTGAATTGACCGTTACCGTCTAGCAACAGCACCCAATTGTGTGTGCCTGTGGTTGTGATAAGCGCTTCATCGGTAATGGCAACCACAGGGGCGTAGTGACGGGATGCGTCAGTATCATGTTGAGGATCATACCGGGTTTGAGTAAATGCTCCGGGTTTTCTAGTGTCAGACAGGTCTTCAGCGTGTGCGTTGAGGATTCCAGATTGGGCAACAGCTCATCAATCTTGCCATGAAAGGTTTTCCCCGGCCAACTGTTCGTGGTGCGATGCTTTCACATACAGTTTTTCGACCAGCACGTTTGCTCGCGATGACAGGGCTTCAATACCATATTCATAACAGTACCAAAGGCTGTCAGTTGCAGATCTAACGTACGCTGCGCTGTTTTCAAGCCCAAATTTTTGATCATTCATTCAATAACCTAATACATCATCAAACGTAATACTCACGTTTGATGTAAGTACCGATAAGCCTATCGTGCATTTCGGATTACGATTGAGGCGTTTCAATCTGTTGCACAGCGTGCAGAT
>JBPETC010000132.1:0-4029 GCA_051710325.1 Symbiopectobacterium sp. | reverse complement strand
AGGTCAAATGTCATGCCGGGCCAGTGATCATGGCAGGGGATTTTAATACCTGGAGCCGGCAGCGTATCGACGCGCTTTATCAATTTGCCAGTGAGATTGCCTTGCGTGAGGTTCGCTTTATCGACGATCAGCGGCGTCGAACGTTCGGCCGCCCGTTAGATTTTGTTTTTTATCGGGGGTTACACGTCATGCAATCTTCTGTATTGGTTACCCAGGCTTCTGACCACAACCCGCTATTGGTTGAATTTCAGTTGCCGGCATAACGTCAAAACAATAAAAAGATGCGGAGGTTAAACTCCGTGGCTTTTTTATAGGCTATGCAGCACTTAAGAATCTGGTGTTGTTGCCGTATTCATGAACAACGTTAACCGATCTCCAGGATGAATATTCGCCTTTTTATTGATGATGGAATTCCAGCGCATAATATCTGCGATATCTACCCCGTGACGTCTGGCGATACTTGCGAGAGAATCTCCTTTACACACCTGATAGGTAATGGAATTACCGTTACCCTTTTTACTGCCCGCAGAGGCCTGTACAACCTGAAGCGATTGACCAACCTTCAGCGCGTTAGCGCTGACCAGGTTGTTCCACTTATGCAGATCCTGGGCGCTGACCTTCAATTTCGCCGCAATACCTGACAAGGTATCACCTGAACGAACCTTGTATTCCGTGTTTGCGGACAGCTGCGCCAGTTTAGTGGGTTGTACAGGGGCTATATCGCCATCTTCCAACGAATCCTTCAACTGCTCAGCATGTGCCTTAGGCACCATAATGTAATGCGGCCCGTTCGGAGCGGTCACATCACGTTTGTAGCCTGTGTTGTAGCTCTTCAGTTTTGTTAGCGATAAGCCAGCCATTTCAGCCGCTTGTGTCAACTCCATCTGTTGACCCAGGTCTACCTGCGACAGTGCCCGACTTTCGTTGGGCTTAGGTAACTCAATGCCGTATTTTTTGCTATTCTTAAGAATATTGCTTAAGGCTAACATTTTTGGGACATAAAGTGACGTTTCACGTGGTAACGCCAATGCCCAGTAACTCGTTGATCTGCCTTTTGCCTTATTTGCTTTTACTGCTTGCAAAACACGCCCTTCACCGCTGTTATAGGCGGCGATGGTAAGTAGCCAATCACCATCAAACATTGTATTGAGGTGCTGCATCATGTCTAAGGCAGCCGTCGTTGATGCAACAACATCGCGACGACCATCATACCATTGATTTTGTTTCAAACCGTAGTTAAGCCCAGTGCCTGGCACAATCTGCCAAAGCCCTGCGGCATTGGCAGATGATGTGGCCTTGGGATCAAAAGCGCTCTCCACTATGGGTAGCAGTACTAGTTCCATCGGCATTTTGCGCTGTTTAATCTGCTCGACTATCCAGTACATGTACGGCTCTGCCCGTAATATTACATCGTAGAGATAGCTCTTATTTTTTAAGTATCGTGTTTTTTGCGCGCGGATCCGGACGTTATCCGGAACCTCCATCTTAAGCTCGTCGCTAATGAAGTTCCACAGATCTCGCTGCGCTAGGCCATTATTATCTAGCCAGCGCGCGGATGTCTCTTGATTTCCTGTGTACTTTTCTGCTTCACCTTGACCTGCTGAAGACAGCCCCTGCCCATGTTGTTTCGGTTGCGAGATGTCTTGGTAGACCCCTTTGCAACCTGCCAACAAGACTGAGGCGATAATAATCGCTTGAGCCTTCATATATGTATCAATAGGTTGCTTAAAAGACGAGCAATAATACTTTGATTAGCCGATCAGCACAACAGAAACCATCAAAAGCAATCTTTCTTGCTACGTAATTTGGCTAAAGCTTGCCAATCCTCTATGTTACCGGATTTTATTTTTAATTTTCATTTTAAATTAGCATAATATAATATAAAGAAAAGGTTGATTTTTCGTTCAAGACCAATGGTGGTTGGCAACGTTGATTGAGATTTATCTCGTAATAGCCTGATTTCAGAAAAGGTAAGCGGCAATATTGTATTCTTCAGGCAAGATAGTGTGAGAAAACTCAAGATTTGATAGGGTGTACTCGTTGTGCACAGCAAATGTGTATTTCATCAGGTAATTTTATATTTTATCAATTAATTCATGTATTTTTCTGTAGGTTCCTTCAAAAATTCGTCCGCATCCAGCCGAAAATAACGTATATCCGCAGAACAAATAGGGGGCTGAATAGTACGAAATGTGACCTAAAGTATGATCCGGAATAGAAAATACGGAGAAATCCGAATTGAGTAATTTAATGCGATTGCCATCACGAGAAATGCGTGTTGTACCATGCTGCTCTGTCTCTTCATGGCCATAAATCGGCACGTCAAGGTAAGTCTTCTGGATATCAGGTACCCGACATGGTTACTGTGGTGGATGAGTAACACCACTACCGGTGTGAGTTGGTGTTTACGTAGCGCTTGCAATACTGGTTCTGCTTCACCGGGATCGACAATGATCCAACGATGCGGCGCGTCATGTAATAGCTAAATGTAGTTGTCAGAAGGTTCGGCAATACTGATAAGATTCATATGATATCCCATTTATAATCGTCATGCCTAAAGCTGCATGTGCGTTGGCTGCGTTCACTCATCCGAATAACTTACCTGTGAGTAAGCGCATCGTAATAAATAATGAACTTCATCCCTGAGGTTTACCCTATGGGCCAGCGCTGGCGCTGTTCAAATTTGTTCCAGACAAATTTGTCCTCCATTCATTTCCCACCTTCCTGCAATGCGAGTTATTTAGGGTATATTACGTGTTCTGAGATAGCTATTGGATCTGAGGAGGGAGAATACTAATATATGAAGCCAGCGCATACGCCTCAAGCTTATTCTTCACCAACGTGTTGGGAGGATATCCCTTGGGGCGCACATTACCATCAGGCGCTTGAACATGCATTGGCAGCATGGTGGCCGCTTGTGTTCGGCTTTCATTTACTGAAAGTCGGCGCGCTTAGCAACGCTATCGCGACGGATTCGTGTACCATTTCCCATCAGGTTAATATCAACCAGAGTGTTACTGATGATGTGCATGTCTTAGCCGATCCTTACCAACTGCCATTTTCTAAGAAGTCTATCGATGCCTGTTTGCTGGCGCATACACTCTCTTATGCATCGGATCCACACCGCATTCTACGCGAAGTGGATAGGGTATTGATCAATGATGGATGGTTATTGCTGAGTGGGTTTAATCCAGTAAGTCTGCTCGGGGCTGGAAAGCTGACGCCCGGTCTTCGTCAATACCAACCCTATTGTGCGCGCATGTTCACGCAGATGCGTATGATCGATTGTCTAAGCTTGCTTAATTATGAAGTGCTATATCAGGGAACCTTCCACGTGGTGCCGTGGAAGATACCGCAGATGATAACAACATCAGAGCCTCACTCAACTCCCCTAGGCTGCCTGAGGCTCCTTGTTGCACGTAAACGTACGATTCCGCTTACCATGTCCCCTTTGCGCCAGAGGCTCAACAAGCTACCGGTGCGCAGAGCTGTCTGGGCAACCAAGAGTTACCGTTAAAGGGTGCCGGCCGTTCTGAGCGGATTATTCCGGCTGATAGCTCGTATCGTTCTGCGTCGGGTTCGAGGCTGCCTGGCGTGCCAGTTCATCACATTTCTCATTCTCTGTGTAACCCGCATGGCCCTTAACCCATTCCCAACGCATCGTATGTCGCTGAATGGCGGTATCCAGCCGCTGCCAGAGATCGATATTCTTAACTGGCTTTTTGTCAGCGGTTTTCCAGCCTTTAAGTTTCCAATTGTGGATCCATCGCGTGATACCTTGCCGCACATATTGGCTATCGGTACTTAGTACCACTGTACACGGAGTCGTTAATGCTTCCAGAGCGGCAATCGCTGCCATCAACTCCATGCGATTATTGGTTGTCAGGTGATAACCTGCACTCAAGGTTTTTTCATGCTGCTTATAGCGCAGTACAACGCCATAACCACCTGGGCCGGGATTTCCCAGACAAGAACCATCGGTAAAAATTTCTACCTGCTTTGTCATCTCTGGTATACTTTGCCTTAATC
>JBPETC010000131.1:0-4029 GCA_051710325.1 Symbiopectobacterium sp. | reverse complement strand
CACGTTTAAACTCTGCACTGAAATTTCTTTTTTTTCATTTGGGGCACCTGTGTTGTCCTGAGGTGAGTATATCACCTCTGTTTAAGTGGCATAAATTCAGTGTGTCACTGGCAAGTTAGTTAGTTCAGTCAGGCGTGCCCCTTGTTTTTTCTGCATTGCAAGAAATGGGGCTGGGAAAGTATAGAAATGGTACAGCGATATATGCGCACCCAGCGCTAAACCATCTCATAACGCATACGCATGCACGGAAAATTGATACAATTTTTAGCAGTCACTTTCCAAAATCCGTACAACTTTGAAAAGGCGGCTATTGAAAAGTGGTTTAGCTCATTGATTTAAATGGCACGCCCTACTGGATTCGAACCAGTGACCTACGACTTAGAAGGCCGTTGCTCTATCCAACTGAGCTAAGGGCGCGTAGCAAGATGCGGTTATGTCATTTGACAACAGTGGGATAGATTATACCCACACGCATCAGTGAGTCAACGACTTTGACCCAATTTTCTGCCGTACAGTGTATCACTGTACAGTTTTATTGCCGCTCCCACCATTCAGTATGCTATGTGTTAAAGCCGTTATCATTACCGATAATGATAATGACGAGTGGTTATCAAGAATAATTCACGCCGAGTGAAACCAGTCCAGCCTTATAATACGACATATTGGTATCTACGCCGACTGCGCTTGTTACACTCAGATTCGGCATCATATTACCTTTCACGCCAAATTTGAACTCAGGCCTATCGGCCGATATCGGTTCCCGTACAGCCGTGTCATCCATGCGCATTGTTTGTGATGATAGCCCATACTACCAGTTGGCTTCAATGAACCCCTGCATCAACGTTTGGCCATTTTGTCCAGCCTGTCTTTATAAAGCCGAACTCCTAACAGTGTGGTGGCGCTGTTATCGGATATATCAGATGCTACGGAGCCGTTGGCCGTTATGTGATCTTTTGCACGATACAGGAGGGAGTAAATGATCTGAGCTTGTTGTTCCAGGTAATACCGTGCCGTGGGTGAATTTAGTCATCTTGAGTTTATATTCGCTCTCAATGGAGATCCTCGTGTTGTGCTAGCGATAACTCTCGGTATGTTGCCCTGGCCTGTCACGTCGTTATCAAATCGCCCATTCATCAACCAGGTATCAATATATTGGCCGGTTTGCGGATCGTTGTGGCACAAACCAGGTGCTATAGATCCCTGCGCTGTAGCCTGTAACGCTGTGGGATGAACGCGAGACTTCATCCTCACTGTTACCGGAACTGGTGCCGTATATTGAGTTCATCAGCCCAACCCGAATGCTGCCGTCGTGCCCGTCACTGAAACGTGCGATATCACTCCCTACGTGTAGCACCCAGCGCCTGTCTTCTGTTTCCTGGTTATCAACACCATCGTGCTGAACCATTGAGCTTTCCATGCGTATCCAGGTATACGAATCTTCTTGCCCAGGCACCTCTCATTATCTGTCGTGCAGAGTATGTTTATGCATCGCCATTTCTGATTGGCGTTCTTGCAGGAAAGGTGCCTGCCTATTGATGATCGAGGAGGTGTTTAGATGTCTGAACACTGTGTACAGCCTATGTATACGGTGTGGTGCAGGGTGTGTGAGAATGGCAGTGTGGAACTAGTAGCCAGTGGTGAGTCGCATCAGGTTGAACAACTTATCATTTGGCTAAAAAGGGTGGGTGGCGCAGTGCTCGTGTTGAGAGAGTTCTTGTCGAGCCCAGCGCTATGATGGGTTACACGGGTTTTTCAATCCGCTATTAGCCGAATATTAGATACATTTTACCGGATTAGGTAGCCCTGCAATTTTGGTTGCCTGCTTGGCTGGGCCTTTCGGGAAGAGCTGATAAATGTGGCGGCTATTACTTTTTTCTTCGCCGTACTTTTGTGCCATCGCTTTTACTAGCATGCGAATCGCCGGGGAGGTGTTGAACTCCAGATAGAAGTTGCGAATAAAGCGCACCACTTCCCAATGCGCATCTGTTAACGCGATATCTTCATGCTTTGCCAGTAGTGATGCGAGAGACTCACTCCAATCAGCACTGTTAAGCAAGTATCCCTGTGCATTCGTTTCTATAAAACGCCCTTCAAACTCCAACATAGTGCCTCGTAACCCCTATTTTAAGCGAAGTGTAGCAAAGAAAGTTAGTCGGAAGAATAGGGATAAGGGGAAAGGCCTGAGTGGCAGAGACGCCAAATTTAGGCCTGTTACATCAGTGGAATGATAAAGGTACAAGCCTCAATTTGGTTAGTCATTACGCATGATGCCTAAAATGCTCAACAATCTCATGAATATATTATAGATGGAAACGTACAAGCTAACCGTATCGCGAATATAATTCGTTTCACCACCGTGAATAATGTTGCTGGTTTCCCCTAGAGAATGGTACCCCAGCAGAGAATAGAATGAACAAATCGCTCAACGCAAGATGCAACGCCGGAAGTTGCAGGAATAGATTGGCAATCACCCGACGATCAGAACAACAAATCCTGCCATCATCATCCCGTATAGGAATGACATATCCTTGCGCGTTGTTAGAAAATAAGTAGAGCAGCAGAAAAGATCAGGGCCGTGCCGACCAATGTAAGTACGATAATGTCAAAGGGATCGGAGGCAATTAGTGAGCTCAGAATTGAGCCAAACGTATACCCCATAAAACCAGTGAGCGCAAATGCTGCCAGAGTACCTGCTGGACTGTTAGCGAGTTTGTGGGTCAAAAACATCACTCCGTAAAACCCTATCAGCATCAACAATAAACCAGGAGCTGGGAGGTTTAGCACGGTACTGACGGTTGCGGCGGTAAGCGGGAAAAAGCTAAGAGTAAGTGATAAAAGGAAATACGTGTTACGCAGCACCTTGTGCGTGCTGAGCAGTGAGCTTTTCCTGTCTGGAAAAGACAACAATACAATCCATGGCAGCGACTCTATCTGTTAAATGATTATTATAATTCAGTGTATCAGCATAGATAGTTGCATAGAGTTATTAAAGACGTTTACCCTTCTTTTCGCTGTGAAGTGCTAATTTATAAGTATCATGATAATATTACGTCAAATTAACGCTAAATAGGTTATTTTTAGCGCAGTTGAGCGTTATCAGGCTTTACAACCTGTCTGGCTGTGTTTATAGTTCGCTTCGTTGTGGAGGGGTGGCCGAGTGGTTTAAGGCAGCGGTCTTGAAAACCGCCGAGTGTAACAGCTCCGTGAGTTCGAATCTCACCTCCTTCGCCAATCATTTCAATGAGTTATGAATTTTTTAAATATGCTAAAAATATCAGTTAGCGTATTTTTTTAGCGTATTATTGCTTAGTTGATCCCATTTAAGCTGCCAACCGAGGATGGCGGTGACTCTAGCTTTTCTGTCATACATCAGAACCTAATTCTGAGATTTATATCCACTAAAGTGCGGTATAGTTGATTATCTTTCGTGCTCACTTTGTAATCTGATATGACCTTAGCCTTCAAGTTGTAAAATATGCAATCAAGTTCATAACCAAGTTGTACAGATGCTTTTAAACGTGCCTCCATCCACCGATTGCTGAAACTACAACAACTACAATGCCTTTGATGTTAACTCATGATGACAGGAGTGTCGATCTGAGTAGGTATAGATATTAGTTTATGGCTTCCTGTAGTCTTGTTGTTCAAGCTTTGATTTGCTTGAACCCCGTCCAACCCTGTTGGATGAATATTCCTTCTTCTGTAATTTGCTTCCACTTCATCTCAAGCATATCAAGATAGCCTGGCAGCGCAGAGGGAGGTGGGAGGTAAGCAATCTCCATGCAACTTTTACCACGTCATCGGCAGCAATATAAATTGCTGTACATTCTTTATCGGTAATATATCTGTCAGGCTTGTTGACTGCCTTAACTTTCATCACTCCCGCACAAGGATTTCCTTTTTAGTGACACACTGAATTTATGCCACTTAAACAGAGGTGATATACTCACCTCAGGACAACACAGGTGCCCCAAATGAAAAAAAAGAAATTTCAGTGCAGAGTTTAAACGTGAATCCGCCCCAGTTGGT
>JBPETC010000130.1:0-4067 GCA_051710325.1 Symbiopectobacterium sp. | reverse complement strand
CAACCAACTGGGGCGGATTCACGTTTAAACTCTGCATTGAAATTTCTTTTTTTCATTTGGGGCACCTGTGTTGTCCTGAGGTGAGTATATCACCTCTGTTTAAGTGGCATAAATTCAGTGTGTCACTGGCAAGTTAGTTAGTTCAGTCAGGCGTGCCGCCGAAGGTAAAAGTGGAAAGTACCTCGGTGATGCAATTAATGCAAAGCGTCTTTTTAGGATTGGGCTGCGCCGTCGTGCCTCAAGGGAGCTCCTAAAAGGGAGCCTGTTTCCGGAAATGACGCCAGCACTGCAGCGTCAGGCGGCACTTGTTGTAGCTCCGATTTGGCAAGGTTACTTGCCCTGGCATAAAATTTCTTTGTTTTCGCACAGACGTGGCTGGCAGAAAACACGGATTGAATTAGGGCGAAAAACCACCGGATGCCGGTGGTTTTTACCAATAGCGGTTGGAAATTAATCCAGTTCCAGCTCATTCATTGCGGCGATATTGAAGCCGCCATCCACGTGCAAGACTTCACCTGAGATACCCGCAGCTAGATCCGAGCATAAGAACGCAGCCGTATTACCTACGTCTTCAATGGTGACCACACGGCGGATAGGCGTCACCGCCTCGCAGTGGGAAAGCATTTTCTTGAAGTTTTTGATGCCAGACGCCGCTAAGGTGCGGATCGGGCCAGCGGAAATAGCGTTAACACGCACATCCTGCGCACCCATGGCGTTAGCCATGTAGCGAACGTTGGCTTCCAGAGAGGCTTTGGCCAGACCCATCACATTGTAGTTCGGAATAGCGCGCTCGGCACCGAGGTAGGAGAGCGTGAGCAGCGCGGAGTTCGGATTCAGCATGGTGCGGCAGGATTTTGCCATCGCCACGAAGCTGTAGGAACTGATATCGTGCGCAATGCGGAAACCGTCACGGGTCACGGCGTCGATGTAATCACCATCCAGTTGATCGCCAGGGGCGAACGCGATGGAATGGACAAAACCGTCAAAGGTAGGCCATACATTAGCCAGTTCGGCAAACAGCGCTTCAATGCTGGCATCTTCTGCAACGTCACACGGCAGTACGATGCTGGAACCAAGCTCTTGTGCGAAGCCTTCAACACGCGATTTCAGCTTGTCGTATTGGTATGTAAACGCCAGTTCAGCGCCTTCGCGTTGCATCGCCTGTGTGATACCGAATGCAATTGATCGGTTACTGGCAACACCCGTTACCAAAATGCGCTTACCGGTTAGAAAACCCATAGCAGTAATCCTTATGATTATAGTTGCTGCGAACGCCTGGACAGAATGTGTTAATCAAGACGTTCGAAGTGAGTAAACCGGGTGATTCTAGCATGGTTGCCACGGTGTGGTACTCCGAGCAGTATCGCCCGCGCGTTTGTGCCACGATGCCGCGCTAGCGAATCCGGCTAAAACTACGTGCTATTCACGGCCCCAGGCATCGGCATTGAGCGCTTCGCCAAAGTGGCTGGCAATCAGGCGTTTGGTCAAATTGTGCAGTGGCGCGGCCAGCACATCTGCGGTGCTGTCTCGCTCGACCACTTCACTGTCGTGCATTACCACGATCTGATCGCTGATGTGCTTCATCATGCCAAGATGCTGAGTGACATAAATAATAGGAGATCCCTTGTTCTTCCTGAAGTTCCAGCATCAAATTAATGAGTTGCGAGCGCATTGACGTGTCTAACGAGGCCACTGCTTTATCAGCCACGATCACCTTGGGCTGTAAGATAAACGCTAGTGTCAATCCTACGCGCTGTTTTTGGCCGGGTGCAGTGCCTGCGGTAGTAGTATGCGTGATCAGGGCACAGGCCTACTTGTTGCAGCATCTGGTTGATTATTTTTCCCGCTTGCAATCGTTCAATGTGGTATTCAACCGCAGCAGCATATCAAGCAGTTGACCAATACGCTGGCGTGGGTTGAGCACATTGCCGCGTCCTGAAAAATCATGCGTACCTGCTGGCAGCGGAACACTGAGTGTGTTATTGGTACGTGTGATACAGGAAAACCTCAAAAAGCCGTTGGCAAACGAATTGCTGTTTGGCTTGTTAGCGATAATCGCCGTAGCATAAAGGATGATCGTTAATCAGCAGTTAACCTTAGGTCGGTGGGATGATCCATGCCAGCATTTTGCCAGGGTAGATTTACCGGAGCCGTTCTCACCGATAATCGCCAGCGTCTGCCGTTCGCGCAGCGTGAAACTCACGGATTTCACAGCCTTAACGTGTTGACGATGAAATAACCCGGTGCGGTAGTGGAACGTTTTGGTTAGGTTGCGCGCTTTGAAGTGATTTTTGGTCGATACCAACAGCGGTGTTTGCATGCATTTTTCTGCGAGTAGGGGCAACACGAATCGAGACGGCAGTCTACTGGCAGATACTCTAGTGTGAGTCTGCTTTTGTGCGGAAACGAACGCCCGAAATCAGGCATGGCGCGGATCAGCGCCTGGGTGTAAGGGTGGTGTTGCGCGGAGATCAGCTCTTCGCTTAACGCGCTTTCCACCATTTGTCCGCAGTAAAGCACGTTGATACGATCTGCCCACTTGCTCATGCTTTGCAGGTCATGACTGATCAATAAAATGGTGGTGTTATTGTTCTAATTAAGTCGCGACAGTAGCCGGAAAATCTGCGCCTGCGCGGTCGATTCCATTGCATTGGTCGGTTCATCAGCGATCAGTAGACGCGGATGGTTAGCAAAGACTATGTATGGCAGTCATTACCTTCTGGAATTCACCCTCCATCAACTTATAGGGGTAACTTCGCATGATATCTTTGTGATCTTTAATACCGACCCTGTGAAATAGTTCTATAGCACGGCGTTTTCGCTACTGAAAGCCGTTGCCACCAACGACCTTTGTAGGTTCAACCGGGAATGATAAGCATCAGCTGTTTGCCAATATGCTCAGAGGGATCGAGACAGGATGCGGCTCCTGAAAAATCATCGACACGTTGTGTCCAAACTGCTTTACGCCGTTCACGGGTGAAAGTTGCAGCAAGTCGATATCATCAAATCGGAAGCAGTCAGCAGTCACACCTGCCAGTTATCTTTAGTTTCTCCGCAGATGGCTTTAGCAATACAGCTCTTGCCCGATCCTGATTCGCCACCAGGACGCGGATTTCCTATTCGGTCAGGGTAATGCTGACGCGATCGACGGCCTTAACTGAACCGTCAGGCGTAAGGAATTCAATGGCTAGATTACTAATATCAAATAGTGCCATGGTTCGTCTCCGCCATTAATCCATTTGTGACAGCAAGGAACGGGGATGCCATCGCCCAGAAGATTCACAATCAGTACGCTGAGGGTAATGGCCACGCCCGGCAACATCACCGTCTAGGGCGTGGCATACACTAGTTCCAGAGAATTGCCTAATATGGGACCCCATTCGGGTGTTGGAATCTGAACGCCCAGATCGAGAAAGCCCAGTGCTGAAATGTCCAGAATGGCGATAGAATAGAAGAGCGCGCGGGTAAACTCGGACACCAGCACCGGCCCGATATTGGGTAACACCACATGCCAAATGATATAATGGGTTGATGCGCCGTCTAATCGGGCGGGCGATCACATATTCCTTATCTATTTCATCGTGCACGGCGGTGTAGAGCGGTCTTATTATGCGCGGTAGCAGCGCGCCACAGCCACACGGCCAGCATAGCGTGCGTCAAATCCTGGCCGATAAAGGCGATCACCACGATAGCCAGAAGTAATGACGGTATTGATAGCAACGTATCGAGAATATGGTTCAATAATGCGAAAGCTTTTCATTCATGGTGGTCTGGCTCAGTTTCCATCGTTGGCGCATGCATAGTATAAAAGCGTTGCATGAGCAAGGTTATCACCTTTGCGTGTATAGCGTCGTTAGGGCATTCTACGGGAAACCCCAGTGTATACTAACTTATACGCGCACTCTTGCTACGAAGAAAGTCTGTTAATCATGAGATTAGGGATTAAGTAAAATATAACGAACGCATCCCAACTACTTGAGCTCGGTGAAGGAATCGGCAGGTGACATGTGGATCATCGCAGACTTCCGGTATTATAGTGCCCAATACGGGATGCATAAAGCTCCCTG
>JBPETC010000129.1:0-4315 GCA_051710325.1 Symbiopectobacterium sp. | reverse complement strand
GCACGCTGTGCAACCGATTGAAACGCCTCAATCGTAATCCGAAATGCACGATAGGCTTATCGGTACTTACATCAAACGTGAGTATTACGTTTGATGATGTATTAGGTTATTGAATGCACAACCGTTTCTGGCTGCACTAGAAGTGCGTACAACGCAATTGGTGGCAATAAAAACGCCAGCGGCACAGGCCGCTAGCTGGTGAAAAGCACCATTACTTTAGAAGTTTCTCTCTACCAGAACAGCACTAGAACCAGCGCCGGTACTCTTCTTCCGACATCGCATTGGCATGCCAATGCGTCACTTGCTGTTGCTGTAACAACGCCAGTTTTTGCTGAGCACTGATCCTCCTTAACTAGCAGAGCCAGGGCAGTGCAAGAAATAGTGCCGGTAAATGATTGCGCCATGAAATCGTCATTAGATACCTCCTTCCTTTCCTTGTTGTGCAATATCGCCGTAACATCGGGAAAGATAAATTGATGACTTTGGTTCGCGGAGTTCCTCTTTTTATGTCGTCGCCACGTTTGCAACAGCAATTTATCCGCTTCTGGCAGCACTTTCAGAGGCATGATCCCGCACCACGCTCGAAGAGCTGGTCTGGGTATTTACTCTGCTCGCGCAGCCATATCCGTTCACTGCTAGGCCCCATGCAAAAAGAGGGGTGGCTGCTATGGCAGGCGGAAGCGGGACGAGGAAAACGCTCTCGTATTAGTTTTATCTATACCGGCTTAACGTTGCAACAACAGCGCGCAAAAGACTTGCTGGAGCAGGATCGCGTCGAGCAATTGCTCCAATTGATCCAGTTGATCGGTAATAAGGAGACGGTACTCCAGATGTTGCTTTCCTACCTGGGCCATCATTTTCGGCAGGGAAAATATCTGCTGGGCGTGCTCTATTATTGACTGCTACGCAACCTGCTGCTCGGCTCTGTACTGCGACGCTCTGAGATGCATATCGTTAGTCAGATCTTCAGCGGGTTAACCAATATAAATGAGGAAAACGGGGAAATCGCACCGGACCTCGCGCACCAGAGTGGCAGCAAATTGCGCCGCAGCGCTAGCGTTTTTATTTACGCCCTACGATCCGCTTCTACGATGGACGTGAACTGGTGATGAAGGATATTACCGCCTCGGTAATGTGCTTGACGTCGCGGGCATTATTCTCACACATCATACGCGTGACCACTTCTATTCCCTTTGTGATTGATATGGAATTTAGCGAACCCAATGGTTAGCTCCCCTGTCAGAACCGGCCCCTATACGGTGAAAAAACAGCGACAGCCAGCTGAAAATAAAAGCCTTTGATGACTATTTCGGCTACCGGGCTCTGCGCGATAATGTCAATATCTGGGTGTTGCCAGACGCCTTCAAAGAGCTGCCAGTATCCACTCAGGTACAAAGCGACACCACCACGCGCGACGAGCTAGAAAGCCGCATGGAGGAAGGATGCTATTTCCTGCTGTTTTATACCCATTCCGCGCAGAGCGCGAACAGCAAGGTGCGCCGCTAGATTAGCCAGATTTTCCACTTTATCACGTTGCTCAGCCAGACGACGAAGCACCCACCGACATAGCTGTTGCCAGCGTACAGCTTACTGCCTCATTAGCATCACCAGCGTTTTGATAATCAACCACTGAAACATGCTGGCCTGACTGATATCACCCTGATGTTTTATCGAGCACCACGAGTACCGCATTATTGGCGAGATCATGCATGACCTACTGGCACAACATGGCGTGACACTGCATATACAGAAAGTCAACTACGAGCAATGGTATCTGGGAGAAGTGGAAAGCGATATCTGGCTGAACAGTGTCAACTTCTACCACCGCTGAAGTTTTCGCTGTTCGCCCTGCTCTATAAATTGCTGTTGCTGCGTCACTGCCTGAGCGATTCGCTGCAACAAGACGCACAGCGCTGGCGCGCTCAAACGCTCTTTATCGCCGACTTTAGCCAGCGCCTGATTGAAAGCGGTGAGATCCACCCACTGTTTCACCACTGGTTACAGTTGCAGGGGCAGCGCACCATGCGCGGCGGCGTGCGCATGAACATGTTGGGCTGGTTCGTTTGACTTTGAATCCGCCTGGTTTGTGCAGCCAGAGTATGACGCCGACTTTCTCTGATGCTACAAACCCTTTACAATAATGACGTTCTCAACGGGGCGCAGGCCGTTTTTTGACGATATCACATTGTCAATGCACGGTATTTATGCTGAGAGAATGCCCGTCTAACCTGATCCGGTTAATACCAGCAAAGGAATTTGAGAGTGCATTCGCCTGCCTCAAAGTCCTTTGCCACACTAATTTACCCAGGAGTTCAAAGTGTTACAGTCGCTATTATCCCGTTTATTGCTTCCCGTGCTCGGCCTCTCCACCCTGCTGCTCGACTCTGCTACCTCTAATACCAAGCCCGCATTGACCGTTTACACCTACGATTCCTTAGCATCTGAATGGGGCCCCGGCCCGGCGATTAAAAAAGCCTTCGAAAAAGAGTGCGAATGCGAATTGAATTTCGTCGCGCTGGAAGATAGCGTTGCCCTATTGAATCGCTTGCGCATGGAAGGCAAAAATAGCAAAGCGGATATCATCCTGGGGCTAGATAACAACCTACTCAAAGCGGCAGCGGATACCGGGCTGTTTACTGCCCACCACGTGAAAACCGATGTGTTGACTCTGCCCGGCGGCTGGGATAATGCCACGTTCCTGCCTTACGATTACAGCTACTTCGCGTTCGTCTACAACAAAGATATGCTGAAAAATCCACCGACCAGTCTTGATGCCTTGATCAACAGCGATCAAACGCTAAAAGTAATTTATCAAGACCCGCGCACCAGTACGCCGGGGCTTGGCCTGCTGTTGTGGATGCAAAAGGTGTATGGCGATAAAGCGCCTGACGCCTGGCAAAAACTGGCGCGTAAAACCGTTACCGTTACCAAAGGGTGGAGTGAGGCTTACGGTCTATTCCTTAAAGGAGAAGTGGATCTGGTGCTGAGCTACACAACCTCTATGGCCTATCACATTATCGAAGAGAAAAAAACTAACTACGCCGCGGCGCTGTTCAGCGAAGGCCACTATATGCAAGTTGAAGTTGCCGGGCAGTTGACCGCCAGCAAGCAGCCGGAACTCGCTAAGCGATTTATGCAGTTTATCCTCAGCCCAACATTTCAAAGCCTGATCCCAACCACCAACTGGATGTATCCGGTCACTGGCGTGACACTGCCGGAAGGTTTTCAATCGCTGGCTCGCCCGGAAAAAGCGCTGTCGTTTAGCGCACAAGAGGTGGCGGACCTGCGTGTGAAGTGGATTCAGGCATGGCAACGCGCTGTCAGCCGCTGATCCCATACTGGCTCTGGCCTGGACTGTTTACCGCGGCATTGCTGGCAGGCGTTGCCCTGCTCGCGTTTGGCGCTCTCTGGCATCAGGCTCCCGATACCCCATGGCAGATGCTATGGGGTGACAGTTATGTGTGGTACGTAGTGCGCTTTACCTTTTGGCAAGCATTGCTTTCGGCGCTACTTTCCACGCTGCCCGCTATTGTACTGGCACGCACTCTCTACCGCCGCCATTTCCCTGGCAGAACCTGGCTGCTGCGCCTGTGCGCCATGACGCTAGTGTTACCGGTGTTGGTGACGGTATTTGGCATACTGCGCGTCTACGGGCGGCAGGGCTGGCTGGCACAAGGGTTAAGTGCACTCGGCATCGACTACACCTTTTCCCCTTATGGCCTGCAAGGGATTCTGTTGGCCCACGTGTTCTTCAATCTGCCGCTGGCGACACGCCTGCTGTTGCAAGCCCTAGAATCCATCTCCACAGAGCAGCGTCAGTTAGCGGCGCAGTTGGGCATGAATGCCTGGCAAACCTTTCGTCTCATTGAATGGCCGTGGTTACGGCGTCAAATCCTGCCAAGTGCGGCACTGATTTTCATGCTCTGCTTCGCTAGTTTTGCCACCGTACTCTCACTCGGTGGAGGCCCGCGCGCTACCACGATCGAACTAGCTATCTATCAGGCATTGAGCTTTGATTACGATCCTGCGCGCGCGGCAGGATTAGCACTGACCCAGATGGTCTGCTGTCTGGGGTTGGTGCTACTGAGCCAACGATTCGGATCGTGGTTTGCTGTTGGCAATACCCAGCAATTTCGCTGGCGCAACACAAAGGATTCGCTGGCTAGACGGTTGGGTGATACCGTGATTATCGTTGCCGCGCTGTTATTGCTGCTGCCACCGTTGCTGGCCGTGGCGCTGGACGGTCTCAGTCCGGCGATGCTGAAGGTGCTCAAACAGACCGCACTGTGGCAAGCACTGTGGACATCCCTGTGTA
>JBPETC010000128.1:0-4356 GCA_051710325.1 Symbiopectobacterium sp. | reverse complement strand
CTGATGGGCACTTCTGCCATAACTGTGTTTTTTTACAGAGACTGTCTGTTCACAAAACGGACATCTTACATCAACTGTAGCCACTGTATCTCCACATCCAAAACAGGAGGGTTTATACTGTGATTAACTCGTTGAATACCGTGACCACAGGACGATGCTTTTGACGTGCAATGCGCACCAAGATTTGCAACGTATGCTGCGTCGATACGGTACTACAGAGGATTTTCCTTCGTTTTCAAGCCGACGTCCTTGCTCAATATGCAGTTCGATAAAGGCATCGTAGCGTGCGGGTGCGAGCCCAACAACTGGCAAGTTTATTCTCGGTGTAATCCGCAGTGCTCAGCGCCTGAAATACCGTTAATCCTTGATCTTCCGTGTTTTTATCCACGAACTACACTCGATATGCCGGTCAGTACTTTGCTACCAATGCAGGAAAAACCAAACCGACTCGATTTTTTGGCACGAAACACCACCAGTTCTAGATCGCGTTTGAGCTCGCTGGGTTCGAATTTCGCCAGGGCATACAGGCCGATGATCACCCTTAACGTATTCTCGTATCCGCCACCACTCGGCACGGAGTCAATGTGTGAACCCTTACAAAATGGCGGAAAGCGAGCTGTCATTATTGGGTAAACGCGCAAATATTGTGCCCATTGTGTCCCGGTATACGTTAAGCCCTGCGTTACCAAGTTATCGGCCAGATAACGATGGACTGCTTCGTTCTTCCAGCTGAAGGCGAGACGCGTGATGCCATCCTGACCGTGGTTTGTGGAGAATTGGCGTAACTCTTCCAGTAACACGGTGATGTCTTCTGTGGTGAAGCGGGGCGGCATATGGACTCCTGATCTTCTGTACTGTCAGCTACATTACTGGTTAACCATAAAGACCAATCTGGGGGATAAACCTCAGCTGATGTTATGGTTTTTGGTATTGCGCGTTTTTCATACTCGTCAATACGATTGACTAAAAATTAGACAAAAATCGAAATGTGATAATAATTGATTTAGCAATAACCTATTTTTAAAAAATATTTGTTTTATGATAAGAAAACGATATTTGGCATTGATTTGTGTCAATTTTTAGACAGTGATTACTGAACACAGTTGACAAGTTTCGATATTCATTTTAGAAAAGGTAGCTTCTCTATGTGCTTGACTAACCGCGACTAAAGGTGGTAACGATGGTTTTTACGACGGTATATCATGCATTTACTCAGAGTCTGGATGGCACGGATAGCTATGTTGTCTTGCGCCGCGATTTGGACAGCCTGATTGGGAGCGATCCCGATAATGCGGTTTCCTATTACGTTTTGCGTGGGCTAGCAGATAGTTATGTGACGTTATATGCCGATCAGGCGGTTAGTCCTGATTTTGCGCATCAGGCAAAAACGGAAATGATTCGACTGCTTGATATCGTAAAGCCGGCATTGGCAGACAAAACCGTATCGGTGGTCGTGCGCTATCAGGCAATTAACGCGCTAGTGACCAGTTACTCATCAGGAAAAAAACGGTTTTAGCTTGCGGATAGCCCTCTGGCATCCAGCGATATAAGTGGTTGTTCAGCCCATCATCCTCCACTTCAGGAGGATTTTTAACTATTGCTTGTTATTTTGTATCAAAAATAAAACAAACAGGTAAATTTTGCTGCCTTTCCCGCTTGGAGTAATAAGCGGAAAGTCAGTGCGTGGATTTTCATGTCAAGCGCGATTTCTTTTTTTCACTGATTTAGTGATGATATGGTGCGCTTGCATTATTTTGATGCTGTTTTAACCTAAATGGATACGCAATCCTTTTCGCTCAAATAGGCATTTTCTGTTATTGGGGAATGACTAAAAATAATTCTTTATAAATCATGTAATTGTTAATTTTACCGCTCACCGTCGAGCGCTTTTGCGAAGTAAACGTTTGCGTGGTTGTTAGATAAAGAAGTGATATAACTATTGCTAGTCATGTTTGTATCAAAAATAATACTAGTGGCGGCACAAGGACAAGGGTAGCAATACCAGGCACGTAATTTCATATTGTTATAACAATGATTCAGAGGAGAGCTGGATGGAATCAATTCTTTCACAAAGTGCACCCGCGTCAAGGCCAGCGAGCACGGAAAAAGAACACGTTGACAGCTACAGTTGGAAAGCACTAGCAGGGTCAGCAGTGGGCTACGCCATGGACGGATTTGATTTGCTGATTCTCAGCTTTATGCTGACGGCAATATCTGCGGATTTAAGCCTGACCTCTGGTCAGGCCGGATCGCTGCTCACCTGGACGCTGATCGGTGCCGTGATCGGTGGATTGATTTTTGGTGCCCTGAGTGATCGTTGCGGCCGTATTCGTGTACTGACCTGGATCATTGCCCTATTCGCCGTTTTTACTGGGCTGTGTGCTTTTGCGCAGGGCTACTGGGATTTGCTGATCTATCGGACGATTGCCGGTATCGGTCTGGGCGGTGAGTTTGGCATCGGCATGGCACTGGCAGCAGAGGCCTGGCCTGCAAAGCATCGCGCCCGCGTCTCTTCTTATGTTGCACTGGGCTGGCAGGCTGGCGTATTAGGCGCAGCGCTGATTACTCCAGCGCTGTTGCCGCATATTGGCTGGCGTGGCATGTTTCTAGTGGGGATTCTTCCGGCATTTTTTGCCTGGTTTATCCGTCATCGCCTGCACGAGCCGGAAGTTTTTGTGCGTAAGACAGATAAGAAAGCCGCGACCTGGTCTTCTTTCAAACTGCTGATGAAAGATAAGGCGACCAGCAAAGTTAGCGCCGGGATAGTAGTATTGACGTCAGTACAGAACTTTGGTTATTATGGCATCATGATTTGGATGCCGAGCTTTCTGTCCAAAAATTTGGGGTTCAACCTGACCAAATCAGCCATATGGACCTCTGTAACCATTTTAGGCATGATTACGGGTATCTGGGTGTTTGGACAACTGGCAGATCGCATTGGCAGAAAACCATCGTTTTTGCTGTTCCAGGTTGGCGCAGTGGTTATGATCTTGACCTATTCTCAGTTGAGCGATCCCATGACCATACTGTGGGCCGGTGCGCTGCTAGGGGTCTTTGTTAACGGTATGATGGGCGGCTATGGTGCGGTGATGTCCGAGGCCTATCCAACTAACGCCCGTGCAACCGCACAGAACGTCCTGTTCAACGTTGGCCGTGCCGTTGGTGGCTTTGGCCCCGTGGTGAGTGGTTCTGTTGCCAGCATCTACTCCTTCCAGATGGCGATCGCATTACTTGCCGCTATCTACGTGCTGGATATTCTCGCGACGCTGTTCCTAATCCCTGAATTGAAAGGAAAATCGCTGGAATAACATTTTTCTGGGTGAGAATTCGAGGCCAGAGCACATACTCTGGCCTTTGCATTTAGTGCGTTTGAGTGATGTTGGATTTATCTGGCATAACGCGCGGCAGCGTATTATCTTGCTAAACATAATGGTGAAAGAGTGCAGCGCCCTGCATGTAGGGTAATCAGCAGATAGCCCCAGATTGGAAATCGTTTCATGAATGTCTTTCAGCAGAAACTGAGTATCGTCATCGGGAGTAACGAAAAATGGGGAGATCGTGAAACCCATGAGAGACCATTCGTTGTCGCCATACGCTATAATGGTGGAAATGCCTAATAGCGGCAATGCCAGGAAAGTGGCATAAAGAACGATGTAAGTCAGCGTGGCGAGGTGATGCTGCCTGCGCAGCCACGCGGGCACGATTGCTAGCGTTTTGTATTTATACTTGAACCTGATACGGATAAGTATCAATACCCAAAGCGCAACCCCTGCATTGTAATGCAGGGTTCTCATTGCTGAGAATGCAAAATGACAGGCGTGGAAAGCAGCCACGCAACTCTATCGCTGCATACACGAACGCAATGAGCATCAGCGTTACCTAAATATAGGAGGTGGATCTGTAATCTGCAGAATCGACTCATCCTAGCGTATCCCATTGGTTTATATATGTCTTTTGCATTAAAAAACCGTAATATAAACAAACATTAAGAGTTACCAGAAATAATGCCACATCGTTAAGGGAAACTTAAAATCTTTACGCCGCGTCTCACTCGTTAACCAGCCATTCATCCGCATCATTAAACATCTCTTCAATGAAGAGATTGAGGATCGCTTTATCCAATTTACTGGCATCCGAATTTTTTGTCATAAATGAGTTCTATGAACATGAATGAATCCCTTCCCTATTTAACTGTTTTTATATATAGTATAAATAAACCTGTTTTTTGGAATGTGTTTTGCTTTTGTAAGTTCGTCGTTGTAAGCCCTATAGCCATCAGTGCACCAAAATGCCACTCTGAACCCTGAGAGCAGTTCCAGCAACTTACGCAGGAGAGGCACAAATGCATGAGGGATA
>JBPETC010000127.1:0-4370 GCA_051710325.1 Symbiopectobacterium sp. | reverse complement strand
AAAAATCTGCACGCTGTGCAACCGATTGAAACGCCTCAATCGTAATCCGAAATGCACGATAGGCTTATCGGTACTTACATCAAACGTGAGTATTACGTTTGATGATGTATTAGGTTATTGAATGCACTATCTTTTGAATACACGACCTTATCGGGGAAGAAAGCATTAACTATTTTCGCTAGCGCAGATATTTTTTCTTCTTTTTTGTCCTGTTTTCAAAACGTTATCCCCATCTTCGTGCCCATCCCCTCGCATTTTCTCAGGAAAATTCTTGCGGGGAGGGCTTGCCCTGCTGACGTCTAAGCCAAAATATGGTATAAGTAGGGTTTAATTTTTATTAAGGTATCCAGGTGAATATTCAGGCTCTTCTTTCGGAAAAAGTCAGCCAGGCATTGGTTGCAGCAGGTGCGCCCAACGGCATAGACCCGCAGGTGCGTCAGTCTGCCAAGGCTCAGTTTAGTGATTACCAGGCCAATGGTGTCATGGCAGCGGCGAAAAAACTTAGGCTTACTCCGCGACAACTGGCAGAGACGGTAGTTCAGCATCTGGCGCTGGACGGTATAGTCGCCAAAACAGAGATCGCCGGTCCAGGGTTTATCAATCTATTTCTGGATGCGCAATGGTTAGCAAAACAAACCGAACGGGCTTTAAACACACCTAAGTTGGGTATCACTCCGGTCACGCCGCAAACCATCGTGGTTGACTATTCTGCGCCTAACGTCGCCAAAGAAATGCACGTCGGCCACCTGCGCTCCACCATTATTGGTGATGCTGCGGTACGCACACTTGAGTTTCTCGGACACAAGGTTATCCGTGCTAACCACGTAGGTGACTGGGGGACACAGTTCGGTATGTTGATTGCCCATCTGGAAGATGTGCAGAAAGACACCTCCGGAGAACTGGTATTGCACGATCTGGAAGCCTTCTATCACGAAGCCAAACTACGTTACGATGAAGATGCCGCCTTCGCTGAGCGTGCCCGCCAGTATGTGGTGAAGTTACAGGGGGGCGACGTTTATTTCCGCGAAATGTGGAGCAAACTGGTTGACGTCACCATGATACAAAACCAGCTTACCTACGATCGTCTGAATGTTACCCTGACCAAAAAAGACGTAATGGGCGAAAGCCTCTACAACGCGATGCTACCGGAGATTGTTGCCGATCTGAAGGCAAAAGGTCTGGCCGTTGAAAATGAAGGAGCAACGCTGATTTTCCTTGATGAGTTTAAAAACAAGGAAGGCGAACCAATGGGCGTCATCGTTCAAAAGAAAGATGGCGGCTATCTCTATACCACCACCGATATTGCCTGCGCCAAGTATCGGTATGAGACGCTGGGCGCTAATCGCGTTCTCTACTATATCGATTCCCGCCAGCACCAGCATTTGATGCAGGTGTGGACTATTGTGCGTAAAGCAGGATATGTGCCGGAATCTGTATCGTTGGAACACCATATGTTCGGCATGATGTTGGGCAAAGATGGCAAGCCGTTTAAAACCCGCGCGGGCGGCACCATCAAGCTGGCAGATCTGTTAGACGAAGCCTATGAGCGCGCATTGATACTGATCGCGGGTAAAAACCCGGATATGGAACAAGACGAGTTGCGTGAGTTGGCGCGCGTTGTCTCCATCGGGGCGGTTAAATATGCCGATCTATCAAAAAGGCGTACCACTGACTACGTGTTTAACTGGGATAACATGCTTGCATTTGAAGGCAATACTGCTCCCTATATGCAGTATGCTTACACCCGTATTGCCTCAATTTTCAAACGCGCCAATCTGGATAAACCCGCACTGACACAGCCTGTGGTGCTGAATGATGGGAAAGAAACGGCGCTGGCAACCCGCCTGATGCAGTTTGAAGAAACAATCACTACTGTGGCGCGAGAAGGTATGCCGCACGTGATGTGTGCCTACTTGTACGATCTTACCGGTCTGTTCTCCAGTTTCTACGAGCATTGCCCGATTCTGAATGCTGACAGTTATGCTGTGCGTCAAAGCCGCCTGAAACTGGCCCTGCTGACAGCAGAAACGCTTAAACAAGGATTAGGTACCTTAGGCATTGAAACCGTCGATAAAATGTAATCAATGACCTCATGTCATAAAAACGGTGGCTCAGGCCACCGTGATTCTATCACATACTGCGGCGCGAAAAATCGCTCGGAAGGAAGCCAAGCAGCCGAAGCATCACAAAGTAGGTACCTGCACCGGCCACCATCACCAGCATCAGGCGTGAAATACGCACTGTCATGCCACCGATGTCCCAAGCTGGCATCCACACTAATAACGCGATCAATACCGCCGACATGGCAAGCACCGCGATAAGCAGTTTGACCAAAAAGGTACCCCACCCCGGACGTGGCTGGAAAAGCTGCTGTTTACGCAACTGCCAATAGAGTAGTCCGGCATTCAGACACGAGGCCAATCCAATGGAAAGCGCCAGCCCAGCATGCTGCAACGACCCGATAAAGATCAAGTTCATGACCTGCGTCAGCGCCAACGTCACCAATGCAATTTTCGCCGGCGTTTTGATATCCTGCCGAGCATAGAACCCCGGAACCAACACTTTTACCACAATCAGCCCCATCAACCCGATAGCGTAGGCAATCAACGCCCGCTGAGTCATCAATGCATCCAGTGCGCTAAACTTGCCATACTGGAACAGCGAAACAATCAACGGCTTCGACAAAATACCCAACGCCACCGCACTTGGCAACGCCAACAGAAAGCAAAGACGCAGCCCCCAATCCATCAGGTGTGAATAGGCTTCCTGATCGCCACCGGCGACGCTTTTCGCTAACGATGGCAGCAAAATCGTGCCTAAAGCGATACCCAGTATACCGGACGGAAACTCCATCAATCGGTTAGCGTAGTACATCCAAGAGAGTGCCCCCTCACTGAGAAAAGATATAAATATAGTGTTAATTATTAACGAGATTTGGCTCACTGATACGCCTAGAATCGCTGGAGCTATCAGTTTCATCACTCGCCCGACGTCGGGGTGACGCCATTTAAAGCGCGGCAATATCAACATTCCGATCTTTTTAAGATGCGGTAGTTGATAAACCAATTGCAGCACCCCGCCCAGCAACACCGCCCAAGCCAGTGCTAACACTGGCGGATCAAAATAAGGTGTGGCGAACAGGGCAAAACCAATCATGCTGATATTGAGAAATGTCGGTGCAAACGCCGGGACGGAGAAACGATTCCAGCTGTTTAATACCGAGCCCACCATCGAGGTCAGCGATATCAGTAAAATATACGGGAAAGTGATGCGCAACAGTGCTGAGGTAAGCGCAAACCGATCGGGCGTGGCAGCAAACCCCGGAGCCGTTACCATGACAATCCAGGGTGCAGCGATCATCCCGGCCACGGTCACCAATGCCAGCACCAGCGTCAACATGCCTGATACGTAGGCAAGAAAGGTTCTGGTTGCTTCATCCCCTTGCTGGCTTTTGTATTCAGCCAGTATTGGAATAAATGCCTGTGAGAAAGCCCCCTCAGCAAAAACGCGACGTAGTAAACTCGGCAGTTTAAAGGCGACGAAAAAGGCGTCAGTCGCCACTCCAGTGCCAAATACCCGTGCAACAACGGCATCGCGGATAAAGCCCAAAACGCGCGATAGCATGGTCATTGAACTAATCGCGGCCAATGATTTTAATAAGTTCATCCGATTCAATTCTATTGTGTCGAGAGTTACAGCGGAACGCAGCCAACCAGGCGTGGCGACAGTCTTACGAATCAGGGGCGGAATAGCCACCCTTGATGATACTTCATAGCAAGATTCAGCATGATGTAAGCAGCGACTCAACCACTAGCTGCGCTAGAATCGCCTGCTAGCCTGATATTTGGGGGTTGAACACCTTTCTCAAGTGAGTCGACAAAATGGTGCCGGGGGAGCGCATGATAATGCCACTGCTTTCCAGCCAGCAATCGTTGAAGTCTGTGCCATTCTCTGTGATGGCAGCGCAGCATCATAGCCAACAACGTGGACACGTCTCTGACGAGCTGATCGGCTTGCTCTTTGATACTTTGTGCCGCAGCTGCAGATGCTTCTACCAGCGCCGCATTCTGTTGGGTGGTCTGCTTAATTTGACTAATAGCAATCCATACCTGTTCAACCACGGTCTATTGCTCTGCGCTGCTAGAGCTTATCTCAGCGGACAGTATCGGTTAACTGGCGAATAGACGTGACAACCTGTTGCATTGTTTCCCCTGCCTTGTTTACCAGTGCCTGTTACCATCAGTGTAGTGCTCAACTAATACTGGCCACCGGATTAGACTGTAAGTAGCAAAGTCGCTCAGATTCGTTTGGCGTCAGACCACTGTTATACCAGTGAGGCCAGATGGCATATAAGCCCGGTGGATGTAGCG
>JBPETC010000126.1:0-4499 GCA_051710325.1 Symbiopectobacterium sp. | reverse complement strand
GCGTTTACATGATTGACAACGGTAACGGCTGATGGGCACTTCTGCCATAACTGTGTTTTTTTTACAGAGACTGTCTGTTCACAAAACGAACATCTTACATCAACTGTAGCCACTGTATCTCCACATCACCCGCTGACTGGTTGTTTTTTGCGGAAAGTAGCTGGCTACCCTAGCCATTGCCTCAGGTAAGATCAAAAATAAACGCGTTAAACACCGACATTTTCTCTTGTATTACTGCAACGTTGACCCAAGGCGAACAATTCACCGACAAAGTTGCCTTTCTCCGTGTTCTTGACTAGACTACAGCGACAAAGAGCGCATATGGCACTCTTTGCAGCAAATCATATTAAAGCATCATTAACGTGAGATATTTTACTTTCCCACTGAGCAGGGTGGGAAAAATATGGCGCTGGTCATGACCTGGCTTAAAGGGGAATGTACTGCTGCGGTTCACTTTATTGGCGCATCCGTATCAGGTTTGTTAGCATAGCGCGGCTATCATGGCGAACCAAGCACGGGATATCATGGCACCAAGACGCGATTGGCTTTTACAACAGATTGGGATTACGCAGTGGAAGTTACGCCGCCCCACGGTGTTGCAGGGCGAGTTTGTCGTTACCCTGCCCACACAAACGCGTCTGGTGATTGTTGCCGCTTCGCTCTCCGCTGCCTATTACCCGCTGATTAGCGATGTGCTGCACAGTTTGTCACTGCGCCCCGAACAGGTGTACCCGCTCACACCGGAACAGATTGCCATGCTACCCACCTCGACACATTGCCATAGCTGGTGTCTGGGAGTTGATGTGCCGCACGCCTGGACGGGTGTGCAATTGAGTAGCCCGACGCTGAACGAGCTTTATGCCAACCCTAGTGCCAAACGCGCTCTGTGGCAACAAATCAGTGAATACCTTCCCTTGTTGGTAGACTCAGAGGCCCATTAATTCAGGTTGTTTATCATGCATGTTATTTCTCCCCTCACGTCCACGATTTGCCTGTCACCTCTGCCATCGAAAAAGCAAGCCACGCTTTACGTGGACGGAAAGCACTTTTAACAATAATCAGGGCGAACGCTACCTGAACATCTGAAATTGATGCGTGACGATACGCTGGTGCGTTTGCCATTACTAGGTGGTGCTGGATAAAGTGACGTTGTTCAATATGGCGCGTTTATGCTCATCCTTTTGCAGGCGAAGAAGACAGCGTACGGATCCACCGTAGCCTATCAGCACACCAAAACGCTGGGCGAAGCCAAACACAATATCGGCTCTCTGCTTGCCCAGATCGACCAGAAGCACCAGAGCTATGATATTAGCAGCGACGCTAATGATGATTGATCTTTCGCGCATTCAGTTTCGAGATAAAGATCAAGATAATCATTCAATTAACCATAGGTGTTCACCTACTTCAATATCACGCCAAACACGCTTTTCGTTTCCAATTCGACGGCTGCATCGCCGATTACCACTTCAAAACTAAAGGTCTATGCACGGGTGCGCACCACATCATCCAGAGTTTGCGGATGCACATGCTCTGCCACGAAGAAGCGGTTAGCATGTTTCAGCTTGCTGACGCGCATTGCTGTGCATCCCCAAACCACCAATGGCAAGGCCATGGTCAGCGTCTGCTGGAACAACTAATTGAAACGCTTGCGGCGCGCGGCATTATCACGCTGTGGCTGGAGGTTCACGCATCCAACTCCAACGCCATCGCGCTGTATGAGCAATTTTGATTTAACGAAGTGTCGACGCGGCGTAACTATTACCTGTCAGCCAACGGGCGGCGCGAAGATGTGGGATCATGGCGTTGCCACTGTAAACAATAACGCGCCTGCGCTAGTAAATCATGGCAACAGGGCGCGGTCAGTATTAGAAATCTACGTATACCTAGAGTTTCAGCGAGCGCGGTTCGCCCTGTACCATATATGCACCAGTATCATCCACCGATGCCCAATATTTTCGTTGGTAACGTTCGACGTTGGCACGCCACACCAGTGTGTGGTCGTTCAGTGGCGTACTGTACGCACTCCTAAATCCAACCGCGTCCACGGCTTCAGTTTTAACACATTGGCTTCATTGGTGGCGTATTGTGAACCGTAACGCAACACGGTGCCAGACAGCGTCAAGCCTTTCAAGCGAAGGGACATCATATTCACTGCCAAATACCAGCTGATAACCGGGTGTACCCATGATCTCATTGCCATCATTGGCACCTGCGAGCGTTTTGGTCAGAGTGGCATCCAGCCAGGTAGCGCTGCCGTTGAGGCGCAGGCCATACATCGGCTCACTAAACATATTTAGTTCCACACCGCGATTATGCTGTTCGTCGTTCAGGCCATAGACCTTATTCACAGGATCGATAAAGCTGTTTGGTCGTTTGCTCTCGTAAAACGCCAGAGACCCGCCGACGCATTGATAATCAAATTTCACGCCGACTTCATTTTGTTTGGCAACGTAGATACCTGATATCTGCCTAGGGTTTACTGCTTTTGTGGATGAGGTTTTGGTACCCGACTATAATCCCTCAATATGGTTAGCATACAGCGAAATGTGTTCCAAAGGTTTTACAACCATGCCGAATACCGGGAACAACTTGGTGCGTTCAAAGCGTCCTCCTGTGCCACTCTTGATACCTCTGTATTCATAATTGCGTATCAATATCTCCTGACGGCGCAACCCTGCGGTAAATCGCACGCTGTCATCCAGCACCGAGAGCGTATCAGAAAGCGCCAGCCCACAATTGTGCATGTGATTGCGTATTTTCGGATCGTCTATATTGCCGCCGCTGCTGATTGTCGCAGGGAAATCTACTACCGGGGTGTTATAGATATTTGTAGCGTAGGCGTATCTTAGCCATGGTGTACGCCGCTCTAATTTTACTATATTACCCGAATAGCCATGTTGACTTCGTGCTTGACCGGGCCGATATCAAAATTGCCGCGAATACCCTGCTAGCGATGAGGTGTTCTGAGAGATATATGCCGAACTTAAACGGCCCAGCGTAGGGCTGCCATCACCGGCTACTGTAAGTTTTGGCGGGCTGTAATTATCTATCTCTTCTGTGTTACTCATCCCAAGGCCAGAATAGAGTGTCCAATGATTATCCAGACCGTACTCGCCGCGCAGCATCCCGAAACAGGATTTCATATCGGTATAGACCCAGCGCTGGCTATAGTTGTGGGTATTGGTTAGCGGTTTATGGATAGCTTGTAACCCGGCAAGCGAAACGTTTATCCCCAGACGGCCTCACGCAGATACTGGTGCTAATAGCTCGCATCAAGCGAGGAACAGAAACGATCGCCACGATAATTCAGTCCGACAGCAGTCAATGAAACTCGCTCGCGTCGATCGTCGATCGCGGCTTCGCCTTCGCGGTGCAGCAGGTTGACGCGTACCCCAAAGCGGTTATCGTCGCCAAAACGCCGCCCAACATCGAGCACCTCAACCTGTGAGGAAGAGGTGTAGTCGATTGTAGCGCACGTTAGCGGCACATCATCAGCGTGTTTAGGCTCCACGTTCACCGCACCGCCTACGCCGCCACCGCCTGCAGAAACACCGTTTTGCACTGACTATCATTCTTGACCAACATAGCCCAAGGTTTTGGCCTGCTGCGATTCAATCATTCTGCTGGTATAGCTTAGCTGACGACATTAAACGGCATATCGCGCGCGTTCTTCTGGTGGAGGAAACCAACGCGTCTTCCGTTGGCGATCGGTCCATCCAGATAAGCAGGTACCAACTGATCGCCACCGGAACGGAAGTTATCTACTGGATTGGTAATCACCGTCATGGTATCTTTACTATTACGCTATCGCTTGGAGAGGCCAGTTGCGCTGCCGGGTTTTCATCTACTGATGCGATGTCCTGTGCCAGAATCGGTAACGCTATCGTTGCCACAGAACGTCCCGATGAGCATCGCAAGCCGGATTGGCTTACGTGCTGTGCTATATGAATTAATACTGTCATTTTTATCCATTGATTGCAAATGTAAATAATTATTCTTCTTCGCAATTATGCGAATTCGATTTACAAATGCAAGCAGCAATATGGTTTACTTCTTGCTATCAGGCAGCATGTTTCCGATGTAACAGCAGGGAAGCCTCAGCAGATAGGGCTTATGATAACCGTTATTGCCATGATGTGTTGCTGAGAAAAAATCAGGCCGCTTATCCCGCCACGAAAGGCAGCGCAAGACTGGCCCGACGAGTACTATGAACGTAACCATGCGGTGGCAAATCAGCATCTGAGCGGCAGTAATGGTGCATGAAAAGAAAGTTGGTTATCACCGGCGTTCAGTGGCAGAAACGGCGATGTCGCGGATAAAAAAGGTGTTCAGAGGGCGACTGAGTCTGCGGGACTACGAAAGGTGCAAAACGATCAATCATCCAATAAATTAATCACAGTATAAACCCTCCTGTTTTGGATGTGGAGATACAGTGGCTACAGTTGATGTAAGATGTCCGTTTTGTGAACAGACAGTCTCTGTAAAAAAACACAGTTATG
>JBPETC010000125.1:0-4647 GCA_051710325.1 Symbiopectobacterium sp. | reverse complement strand
ACTGTGTTTTTTTTACAGAGACTGTCTGTTCACAAAACGGACATCTTACATCAACTGTAGCCACTGTATCTCCACATCCAAAACAGGAGGGTTTATACTGTGATTAATTTATTGGATGATTTGATCCTGGCTAGATCTTACTGGCGCTTAAAATATAAGCGAACAGAAGTTTCTATTATCATCATGAAAGCGAAATTTTCCTGAAAGAGGAGCGAAAAACTATTGCCAAATATCCTCGGCAGAAACCGAGGAGGATGAGCGGAGAGAAATGACGAAAACGTTAGCTATCAACCACACGACGTTGCTTAACCGCCGCAGCTAATTGACGCAACAGCACTTCAGTATCTTCCCAGCCGATACATGCATCAGTCACACTGCGACCATAAACCAGTGGTTTACCGCTTTCCAGGCTCTGGTTACCTTCTACCAAATGGCTTTCCACCATCACACCCGTGATAGCACGTTCACCACCCGCTATCTGCGCGCACACATCAGCCCCTACATCCACTTGCTTCTTGAACTGTTTGCTACTGTTGGCATGACTGAAATCAATCATCACCTGCGGGCGTAGTCCGGTTTTTTCCAGCCCATCCTTCACGGCGCTGACGTGCTCGGCACTGTAATTCGGTGCTTTTCCGCCACGCAAAATAATGTGGCAATCGTTGTTGCCACTGGTGGTGACGATGGCAGAATGACCCCATTTAGTCACCGATAGGAAGCAGTGTGTCGCACTTGCGGCGTTAATGGCATCGATCGCCACTTTAATCGTACCATCGGTGCCGTTTTTGAAGCCAACCGGGCAAGAGAGACCGGAAGCCAATTCGCGGTGTACCTGAGATTCCGTAGTGCGTGCGCCGATGGCACCCCAGCTCATCAGATCTGCCAGATACTGTGGCGATATCATGTCCAGAAACTCACCCGCAGCAGGTAATCCGCTATCGTTGATTTCCATCAGAAGTTGACGGGCAATACGCAATCCATCATTAATCTGGAAGCTGTTATTCATGTACGGATCGTTAATCAGTCCTTTCCAACCCACGGTAGTGCGGGGTTTCTCGAAATAGACACGCATCACGACTTCCAACTCGTCGTTTAACTCGTTTCGCAGCGTGAGCAAACGGGCGGCGTATTCTTTTGCAGCCTTGGTATCGTGAATCGAGCATGGGCCAATCACCACCAGCAAACGATCGTTAGTACCATGCAGAATCTTGTGAATCGCCGAGCGGGTAAATGAGACCGTTTCTGCCGCACGTGCAGTAGCCGGAAATTCCTCCAGCAGCGCGACAGGAGGTAACAACTCTTTGATCTCTTTAATTCTTAAATCATCATTTTGGTAATTCATCATTCATCCATCGATTTTTTGCGCAGAACATGACACATTTTACCAATAGGAAACGGTTGCAGGGCGATTACCTTGGCGTTTAAAAACGGAACTGTTCGTATTGCAGCGCACAAATGATAAGTCAAGCATATGTCGTAATCGCTTAATTTTACGCGATAAAATGTTGTTAGCTTAACAACTATGCCGCGTTTTCCAACGCACACTTTACGCTCTGCGCTATAGATACAATGGCACCAGTTCTCCACATACTTACACGTCATCATAACCATCGCTATCACGGAGAGCACCATCCTGCTGGAATCCCAGAAGGGAAACGCATCCGGCTGCAATGTCGGCATGCTTACCTGCCCCATGCTCTGCATCACGGTCACCGCGACGCCAGTCAGCGCGGAAAACGCGGCGTCGATGTAGACGGCTATTCCAAGGCAAGCAATCTTGGGAGTAGCAGCCAGCGTATTTTCAAGGCGATATCCTACTGTTTCGTGCGCCGCGTCCAGGCATACCAACCATAAACTTTGGCAACAAAGAAAAAGATTTGCAGCAGCGAGCTAGCATAAAGCTAAATTTTGAAAAAATAATGGAAAACAGTAAGACGTTGATCAATACAAACAGGTAATTGATAGTTTTCCAAGGCTGGCAAGCCAGATACAGAGCAGGACGCACAGTGCGTCAATGGCTTCAATCCAAGAAAGATCGTGCCCTCCCCCGCGCCGAACGGGATATGAATCAAAATGTTGCTAGTACTAAAAAACCCATCTTTCCACCCCATGTTTATCGTCTAAATGAGGAAATCCTGCTTATACCAGATTCCAAAACAGAGTATATGCTAGGAGTCGGTTAGCAAGAAGGCACTTAGTATTTTACATACTAAACAAATAATAGGTAATTCGTTTAATTACTCTCTTTTGTTTAGCACAAATAAAATTAGCCGAACTAGCGATGACAATAAATCATCAGTGGGATGATAAACAGCATCGCAGGCAAGAAATTCACCACAACAAACATTTTTATCTGTGCGATGTGGCGCAACTCTACCACCATCATGATAATGCCATCATAGACTGCAAAATCCCCATGGTGATGTCATTCATAAACGGTATGATCCAATTGCGCGGAAATTGCGCGGAAAAACAAGAGCGCCTGAACCAGAAATTGCGGCACGGCGATTGAAATCATTGCCGCACCAAGCGTGATGGAAAAAATCAGCGCGGTAAACACATCCAGCGCCAATTTGATAATTAGCAGTTGATAGTCACCCTTCAACCCTTCCGCCAGCTCACCAACCATCCCCGTATGCCGCTGGCACAGAAAAGCACGATTAAGGAAGTGAAATTCTGTGAAAAATGGCGGGCAGTGTAATATTGCCGCGCTGGTACGCAGTTCGGAAAAAGCTAAAAGTCTGTGTATCACTGCTCGCGCGGCAATTATACGCAGCCAGTCATACTCGAAGCCACCTTATCAGGTACAAAAACCTTGCTATTAATTTCTGGTAATGAAATTGGCCAGCGTGCGATACAATACGTCAATGTTATTGCTGCGACGAACGAAAAAGAGCGGCGTAAAGCGCATTGTGTATACCAGCTTGTTGCGCGCGGACACTGCGCCGCTCAATTTGGCATCAGAGCATGCTTAGATGGAAAAACCCTTAAAGCGTCCGGGATTGATTACACTATCCCCTGCACAATAGCTGGTACACCGAAAACTATACCGCTTCTATCGCCCTAGCGCTGGCTAACGGAGCCTTCTATGGCAGCGCCGGATAGGGGAAAATTGCCTCATGCCACGCTTGAAGATTCTGCGCAAACCGCCTTCATAGTGCTTACACAGCAAGCTCACAGCAGGAAAACCTATGAATTAGCCAACCCCGTTGAGCCTTATACACTGGCGCAACTGGCTGCTGAAATCACTAAGCAAATCGGCAAGCCGATTCCCTATAAAGATATTCCCAAAGCTGATTACGCCGCAACACTAAAGGCGCGTGCCTGCCGGAAGTGTTCGCCACCGCTATCGCATCGTGGGATGTTAGTACGTCAATAAGGTGGATTATATGAAGCGCCACACTAACTCTCCATGCTTGACTGGCCGTCCTTACCCGCCGCTGTCGGTGGCGGAGGCATTAAAAGCGCTCTGATGTCACTCATCTTGCCTTCTCGGCAAGACTATTTGTGTAAACGACCCGGCTATTCCAACAGTTTTTCGCTGACTTCTGTTTCTGTAAAATAGCAGGTAAATTGCCTTCTATCCAATCAGCCAGATCGGCTTACCTTTTCCGCCGCTTCGTGCCCCAAGGGGTCTAGGGTGTCCTCCACGTGAGAAGGAACGGTGTTATAAACGTGTCGATGCACCATGCCATCGACTTCCAGGCATTGCAGCGTTTATGATAGCATCCGCTCGCTGATGCCCGCAATGCTGCGTTGTAATGCGCTAAAGCGCTGTGTGTACCCGGTAGTAACAAACAATTATCACCAACATACCCCACAGCTTGTGAGATGCTTAAGCACCTCCGCGTGAAACCAGTTTGCCGCCAAGACATCACCGCGATCGAGTTTCTCCGAGAGTATGAGGATTTGCCGATCGACATCGGCTTGTGGCACAGAAGATGTGGTCATTAAGCGCTTACCTGATGTTCGTACTAAGTAAAAGTAATTGAATGCTAAGGCAGTCTCTCCCAAAGCGTCAATATAACCAGAATCAGTTCAGATGCGTTTATACCGCATCACCGATCAATGCCTTTTTGACCGACAAAAGAAACTCATCCGACAATACATTTCTGGCAGTAGCCTGCGCTAGTGTCAAGATGCCCAACAGTAGGGAGAGATGCATCAAGAAAAGTCATCATCCTCGGCGTAGGGCCTAGGCTTCTTTGGCAGGATAAAACGTGTCTCGCTTCGCTCAGCTCGAACCTGCGACCAATTGATTAAAAGTTAACTACTCTACCGACTGAGCTAACGACCCATCATGGTGCTACTTCGGCGTTTTTGCCTTGAAAACGGCGGGCGGGATATACCACTAACTTATCCGCTCAGTGCAACCTATTTTCCTGAAAAACAGTTCAACTGATTAATAATAAAACGAAAAAGCACAAAAATCGCTCATATTGCGCAATTTTTGTGCCTGGAAAGGGGTTAGGGTTAGAGCCAAGTCAGCCGTTTTTGTGCCTGCTTGGCGCTTTCGGTATTAGGATATTGTTTGATGACCTGCTGGTAGACAGCCTTCGCTTTATCCGTCTGCCCCTTTTCCTGCATGATCACTCCAACCTTGAGTAAGGCTTCGGAGCTTTTAGGGGACTTCGGGTAATTCTTGAC
>JBPETC010000124.1:0-4746 GCA_051710325.1 Symbiopectobacterium sp. | reverse complement strand
CTTTCCAACCAGTGCGGATGGATTGTGAGAATGTGCAAACTACGAAAACCCAACCAAGGAGGGAATACGAGCAGTACGGCTTATTCCCTTTGCCAAGATGGATTTACAATCATATTTGCAAATAACCAAAAATCATTATGAGTGATGGTGAATAGTGTATCGTAACTATAAGAATTAATGCGACCATAAGAATTAATGCGACCATTTGTGCGGCTTGCCGCACCGTTCAGATGCACGCCTGGCGTGATATCAGAGGGTGAGAGGAACGTGTCTGGCACATCCGCGATGCGATCCTGCTGTGCATTGGCGCTAACTGGCAGTGAAAGTTGGTGCGCATTGCCGCCCGCCTGGCCGCCAAACTCGGTAGCGAATGGCATGCAGTAACGGTGGATATAGGCCAACGCTGCATCGGCAGGGCGAAGCGCGTCGTCGTGGAATTCTGCGCACCTTGCAACTGGCACAGAAACTAGATGCTGTTACCGCACCTTGCCGGAGCCCGATGAAGCGAAAACGGTACTGCGCTACGCGCGTGAGCATCACTTCAGAAAGATCATTGTGGGGAGGCTTCCGGCCTGCAAACAAACCGACTGGGTCGTGCAGGCTAAGTTGATTAGCAGCGCGCTGAAATCCCTCGAGGCGCTTCTGCCAGCCGAAGCAGTGCAATTGGATCTACCGCAGGAAATGGTGCTACTTCAGGCTGATGGCGCGCTGCTGGAACGTGTATTCGCGAACTTGCTAGAAAACGCATTGAAATATGCGAGAAAAGCGCGGACGATAGGCATTCAGGCACGCGCGTTGCCGGGGAAAATCCAGGATCTAGGTATGGGACGACGGCCCCGAAATTACCTCGGGTAGCGAACAGCATATTTTTGAGAAATTCACCATGGGTAATGAGGAGTCTTCCATTCCTGGAGTCGGGATAGAATTAGCGATTTGTCGTGCGATTGTGATGCTTCATCACCGCGGGCGGATCTGTGCTGTCAATCGGCCAGAAAGGGGAACCTGTTTTACGGTACAGCTCCCTCTGCCGACAATGCCGGAAATAGTGGAATATTCTTAATAAATGGCTTATAAATTAATGTAAAATACTTGAACTCATCCAACATTGCCAGTAGAAAGGTGGCGGGTGTTGGCCACATGTTGTGGTGAGACAGGTTTGTGCATTGGTCAGGCCTCCACTCGGAGTGATAACAACCATGAATCGACAGCTGTCCCCTCAGGGCATTCATCGTTCTCAGAGTTTGGCGGAACGCGCTTTCGCCACCCTTGAACGTTTTCTCTATATTGAAGCGGTAAGCGGCATTGTGCTGCTTGTGGCTGCTGCTGCGGCATTGATTTGGGCTAATTCGCCATGGGCGGAAAGCTACCATGCGCTGTGGCATCTACCGCTCTCTTTTAGCATTGGTGATATAGAAATCGAGCATTCACTGTATTTCTGGATCAACGACGCCTTTATGACACTGTTCTTCTTAGTGGTCGGTATGGAGATCCGTCGTGAAATTCACGAAGGGGCGCTGAGCAAACTGCGTCAAGCGGCACTGCCGATTGCTTCCGCCGTTGGCGGCGTGATAGTACCCGCGTTGATTTATCTAAGCGTGAACAGCGCGCCTTTGCAGCAACAAGGCTGGGCGGTGCCGACGGCAACAGATATCGCGTTTGCCGTGGGGGTGCTGGCGCTGTTGGGCAAAGGCATTCCCGGCAATGTACGGGTGTTTTTGCTGGCGTTAGCCATTATCGATGATATTATCGCTGTCTTGATCATCGCGTTCTTCTACTCAGGTGGGCTTGAGTACAACGGCTTTATCCTCATGCTGCTGGGCGTGTTGATGGTGTTTGGACTACAGAAGATTGGTATCGGGTCGGCCTGGGCCTATGTCATTCCCAGTATCATCATGTGGTTGGGTTTTCTGTTCACGGGGGCACATCCTACATTAGCGGGTGTTGTCTTGGGGCTGATTACCCCAGTGGCCTCCGTGCGGGTGATGAAGGAGCACCCATTGGAGCGTCTTTCTCACATTATACGCGATCTGATGCACAAGCAGGATACACAGGCTGCGGAGCAGTTAGTCGCACCGCTTAAGCAGTTACGCCGTGCTCAGCGTGAAGTGTTGCCGCCTGCCACTCGCGTGCAAATGGCGCTGCACCCCTGGGTGGCGTATGGCGTGATGCCGTTGTTTGCTTTGGCGAACGCGGGGGTAAGTGTGAATGGCATTGATTTGTCGGGCTCAGAACCACTCGGCGTGATGATGGGCGTTACGCTGGCACTGGTCGCCGGTAAGTTGCTGGGTGTAGTCGGTGTTAGCTGGCTAATGGTACGCTTTGGCGGATGCCAGCTACCGCCAGATGTGTCCTGGCGCGGTGTGTTTTTAATTGGGCTGCTCGCCGGTATCGGTTTTACCATGTCGATCTTTATCGCCATGTTGGCCTTCGATGATCCGCAACTGCTGGGCGCGGCCAAGCTAGGGGTGCTATTGAGCTCGCTGATTGCGACCACTCTGGGCCTGCTGTGGGGCCGGTATGGTATTATGCGCGTCACCGCCGTGTGCAGCAGGGTCGGCCAACCGATTTAATCCAAACCAAACAGGTCGCGGGTATAGACTTTATCTGCGACATCTTCTAGCTCCGGGGCCATGCGGTTTGAGATGATCAAATCAGATTTGTATTTGAACGTTGCCAGATCGTTTATCACCGGAGAGCGGAAAAATGTCTCTTCCGTCAGCACCGGTTCATAGACCACGACGCCAATACCTTTGGCTTTGATCCGTTTCATGATGCCTTGAATTGCTGAAGCGCGGTAGTTATCGGAGCCCGTTTTCATCACCAGACGATAAACGCCTACCACGCTGGGATTATGTTTGAGAATATCATCGGCAATGAAATCTTTACGCGTGCGATTAGCCTCGACGATAGCACAAATCAGCCGGTTGGGGACGCTAGCGTAATTGGCTAACAATTGCTTGGTGTCTTTGGGTAAACAGTAGCCTCCATAACCAAATGACGGGTTGTTGTAATGCGAGCCGATACGTGGATCTAATCCGACCCCCTCAATAATCTGTCTGCTATCCAACGTATGCATTTGTGCATAGCTATCTAGTTCATTGAAATAGGCGACGCGCATGGCGAGATAGGTATTGGCGAACAGCTTGATGGCCTCCGCTTCCCTGGCATCAGTGTAGAGCACGGGCACCTTTTTCTTGATTGCCCCTTGCAGCAGCAAGGTGGCAAAACGTTCTGCGCGTGGCGAGCGTTCCCCAATGACAATACGCGAAGGATAGAGGTTGTCGTGCAGCGCTTTTCCCTCTCGCAGAAATTCGGGAGAGAAAATAATGTTATCCGTGGCAAATGTGCACCGCAGTTGTTGGGTATATCCCACGGGAACTGTTGATTTTATGACGATAAGCGCATCGGGATTGATGGACAACACATCCTGCACCACGGATTCAATCGACTGGGTATCGAACGCATTTGTGATGGGATCGTAGTTGGTCGGCGTGGCGATAATCACGATATCCGCATCCTGATAGGCCAATTGTTTATCCGTTGTCGCCACCAGATTAAGCGGTTTTTTTTTGAGATAATGGTCAATATCTTTATCAACAATCGGCGATAGGTTTTGGTTCAAAAGCGCCACCCTGTGTTCGACAACGTCGATAGCCACTACCTGATTATGTAGGGCTAATAGCACGGCGTTAGACAACCCGACGTAACCAGTGCCCGCGATAGTACATTTCATCATATTAAATCCGTCAGAAAAATCCGGGGATAGTATAGAGAGCGTACGTGCATAAACTTTAAACATTGCCAAAACGATGCTGTGCTCGTTGCGTCATTTCAGATTCGCCAGAAGGGGTTTATAGCAATAAGGTATACAGGGTAATGGGGTATTGCTATCAGAAAACGCTACGCTTGATGGTAGCTGTGGCGTTTAACGTATCTCACCAGCAGAAAGGTATTCTTTGTGAGTGTATATTGCTTAGGCGCAGACTAATAGAAGATTTTTGACCGGTCAAATGACCACCACCCTGCTGGATTGGTAAAAATACGGATAGCGGTGAAGCTCGGCTGTGCGCCGCAGTTAAACCAGTGGCGGGTGTTGGCCGAAACACGCAACAGGTCACCCGCTTCTCAGGTTAAACGAAATACCTTGTCGCCCAGAGGAACGAAAAACGTGCCGCTTTCCTGTGATAAAAAAGCAAACCTCATCTTCACTGTGGATTCCTGAAAAACTTCTCACGCAGCGCCTGTTTGTCGGGGTGATCCGGCCTAATGCGAATCACATCGGCGGCGGAGTAACCCTCTTGCAGTTTAAGGCGTTCAATATCCTGTTAAAAATGACTAAGTAGGGTATCACTATCAGCCGTTGCGGGCAGCAAGCCAATTTCTTAACGTTCAAGCTGGATTCCGGCATCTACCAGTAGCTCGGCGATATCGCCAAAGGCGGCCCAGTTGCTCCGCGTGCTGTATCGTGTTCGGTAGTTGGAATATGGATAATGTGGTCATGGATATTCTCAGCAAAAGCGGTAGACCATAACAATTCGCTTTACAGGGATAAATCGCAAGACGAATGCTTTATATCTTATGCAGCCAGATTATTTAATATTATGATTTTGTTAATTTTTTCATTCATTCAATAACCTAATACATCATCAAACGTAATACTCACGTTTGATGTAAGTACCGATAAGCCTATCGTGCATTTCGGATTACGATTGAGGCGTTTCAATCGGTTGCACAGCGTGCAGATTT
>JBPETC010000123.1:0-4822 GCA_051710325.1 Symbiopectobacterium sp. | reverse complement strand
ATTGCGTCGGTTTTCTGTATTATCACACTGATATAGGCTACGTTATCGGAGGTGATATGCTTACCTCAACAATACGACAGGTGAGTAAATGGCAAAACATTTCACGGCAGAACTTAAGCTCGAAGCAGCAAAGCTGGTTGTCGACACGGCTATGCCTACGTTAAAGGCCGCAAAGGCGGTTAATGTCAGCCATTCGGCTATCATTCTCTGGGTTAATAAGCTGCGAGTTAAGCGCCAAGGGAAAACGCCCGCCGGGCTTCCTCTGAAGCCTGAACAGCTAGAGCTGTGTGAGATGAAGAAAAAAGTCCAGCGTCTTGAAATGGAGAATGAAATCCTAAAAAAGACTACGGCTCTCTTAATATTGGAGTCACCCAACAACGAGGCTCAGAGTGCGATAATCCGCTACATCACCGGGCTATTACAATGCCATCTGGCCTCACTGGTATAACAGTGGTCTAACGCCAAACGAATCTGAGCGACTCTACTACTTACAGTCTAATCCGGTGGCCGGTATTAGTTGAGCACTATACTTTTTACACTTTATCTCTCATCATCCTCGGCAAAACCCTAGGATCTCTGTAAGAATAAAGGTATTTCCTCTGCAAAAGATTCCCGCCTTCGTGGGAATGACGTTGTTAATAGGCGCGCAGTACGGCAGGAAACACGGCTGCCATCTGTATTTACCCCGTCTTATCCCACTCTAGCGCGTAAAATGCTATGTGAGAAGGGCATACCAGAGATCCGCATGCGACTGTAACCAACTTCCCTGAAGGCGGTGACGATATTGATATCGCCTGCGCGGAAACCCTGGCGGCGATAGCCTATGATGCTAATGAAGTGGACGTAGTATTTCCCTATAGTGCATTAATGGCTGGGGACACAGAAACCTACCATACGCTGGTGGCCGCCTGCCACACACTGTGTCAGAAGGCTGGCGTGGTAGTAAAAGTGATTATTGAAAGCGGCAAGTTGAAAACCGATGCCTTGATTCGTCAGACAAGTGAAATAGCCATCGATGCCGGCGCCGATTTTATTAAAACTTCCACGGGGAAAGTGACGGTTAACGCAACGCCGCACAGAGCTGAAATTGTGCTGCAAACCTTCCGTGATAAAAACGTCGGCGATCGAGTAGGGTTCAAAGCCCGCAGGCGGTGTACGCACCGCACAGGATGCAGAGATTTACCTGAAATTGGCTGATGACATCATGGGTAAAGGTTGGGCCGATGCCGCCACTTCCGCTTTGACACATCTGGTCTGTTAGGCGATCTCCTTACCATGTTGGGGTAGAATGGCGCTCCCTCGTCGTCGGGCTACTGATTGCATGATGCATTACGAGAGTTTGATTGGGAAGTGTGGCTGTCTTTTTGACTCAGGAAGTCATTCGCAAAAAGTATGATGGCAAGACGTTGAGTGAAGACAAAATTCGTTTTTTATCAATTGGATATTCGATAACAGTATCTTAGAAGTGCAGATTGCCGCGTTGGCGATGGCTATCTGTTTTCGCGATATGACCATGGATCAGCATGTGGCGCTTAACGCTGGCGGTGCGTGATTCTAGCAGCCGATTACATTGGGATGATCTCAACCTGAATGGTCCCGCTGGTGAATAAGCGTTCGACGGGCGGCGTCGGTGGCGGCGTGCGGCAGCTATGTACCAATGATCTCCGGGCGCGGTTTGGGCCACACAGGCGGCACACTGGACAAACTGGAGTCGATACCAGTCGATACCCAGCCTCAATATTTTCCCTGAAGACGAGCAGTTTCGCGATATTATCCGTTAGGTCTGTGTAGCGATCATTGGACAAACCCGTTCTCTGGCACCTGCCGATAAGCGTTTTTACGGCACGCGTGATATCACCGCAACGGTCGTGATCACTGACTAAATACTGTGTAAAAAGCTGGCGGAAGGATTGGATGCGTTGCTGATGGATGTCAAAGTGGATCGGGCATTTTTATGTCCCTTACGTGCTGTTGGAACAGCTGGCGCAATCTATCGTTAGCGTAGCAAACCGAGTGGGTTTCCGCACCACAGCACTATTAACCGACATGAATCAGGTACTGGCATCGAGTGCTGGTAATGCGTTGGAAGTCTGTAAAGCAGTACGGTCTTTAACGGGTGAGCACCGTAATTCCCAGTTGTATAATATTAACATGTCGCTTTGCATTGAGATATTGCTGGCAGGTCGTCTATCTGAAAACCCTGATGTGACACGCCAGCATCTGCAAATGGTGTTGGATAATGGACGCGGAATTATTTGGCCGTATGGTGACAGGCCCAGGGTGGTAAAACGGATTTTATCGAGCAGATGGACGCTTATTTACAGGTAGTCGTGCTCAGTAAACCGGTATTTGCCACCCATAGCGGTGTCGTTACTGCGATGGATACCTGGGTACTCGGCATGGCAGTGGTTGCGCTAGGCGGGGTACACTATCGATCACAGCGTCGGGTTAGACGCCGTGGTTAGTCTGGGCGATAGCGTGGACGCCTCGCGTCCACTGGCGGTGATTCATGCCAATAAGTGAAACCGCGTGGCAAGCGGTAGCGCAGGCGGTTCAAGCAGCCATCGGTATAGGTGATGAACTGCCAATAGCCATGCCGATGGTTTATCGCTGTATCGGTGCCGATCAGACTGATTAACTGCGAGTCACTTAGGCAACATCTAGCAACGCAAACGTCGCTTACAAAAGATGAGAGAAAACAATGAAACATGCATTTATAATGGTTCTGGATTCATTCGGCATCGGTAGCAGCGCGGATACGGCGCGTTTTAACGATTCCGGTTCTGATACCATTGGTTACATTGCGCAAGTCTGCTCTGAGGGTAAAGCCAATCAAGGTCGTACAGGGTCACTTCATCTGCCGAACTTAACCTGTTTAGGATTGGGTAAGGTGGCGTAAGCCTCTACCAGGCATTTCCCTGCGAGGTTAGATGCGAAGACAGACATTATCGGTGCCGTATGCGCATGCCAGTGAAGTCTGCTATGGTAATGGCAAAGACACGCCGTTTAGGCCATTGGGAACAGGCAGGGGTGCCGGCGCTGTTCGATTGTGGCTATTTCAGCGATAGCGATCAGAAAAACAATTTCCCGCAGGTATTTCTGGATTTGCAGGTATTTCTGGATTTGTTGGTGGAACACGCCAACCTACCGGGATATCTGAGGAATTGTCACTCATCCGGCACCGTTATCCTCGAGCAACTGTGTGAAGAGCATATGAAAACCGGAAAATCGATTTTCTATACATCGTTAGATTCCGTGTTCCAAATCGTCTCTCACGAAGAGATCTTCGTGACTGGAGCGGGTTGTATGAACTGTGCGAAATCGCTCGCGAGACCATTACCGAAGGGGCTATAATATTGGATGCGTTATCGCTCACCCCTTTTATTGGCGACAAACCAGAAAACTTCCAGCGCACCGGTAACTGTCACGAATTGGCCGTTGAACCCCTGTGCCTACCGTACTGAAAAACTGGTGGATGAAAAGGCGGACATGTGGTTTCTGTTAGCAAGATTGCCGATATCTATGCCAGGTGTGGATCACCCAGAAGGTCAAAGCGACCGGTATTAATGCGTTATTTGATGCCTCGCTGAAAGAGATGGATGTCGCAGGCGACGATACTATCGTGTTTACCAATTTTGTTAATTTTAATTCTTCCCATGATCACCGACGTGATGTTGCTGGCTATGCAGCGACGTTGGAACTGTTCGATCGCCGCTTGCCGGAAATGCTGGCACGGGTTAAAGAGGGCGATATTCTGATTTTAACCGCCGATCACGGTTGTGATTCCACACCTAGCAAGGCACCGATCACACCCGGGCAACGTACCACGTTTGCTGATGTCGGTCAAATGGTGAAGCACTATTTTGGCGTGTCCGATATGGACTACGGCACCTCGATGCTGTGTGATCGCCGGTATTTACTGAACTCACACGACGTACTCTATAAGGAATCAAAGAATGGCAACGCCACATATCAATGCGGGAAAAGGGGATTTTGCCGATGTTGTACTGATGCCGGGCGATCCGCTGCGTGCGAAGTACATCGCCGAAACCTTTTTGGAAAATGCCCGTGAAGTCAATAATGTGCGCGGCATGCTGGGTTATACCGGCAGCTACAAAGGGCGCGCGATTTCGGCGATAGGGCACGGTATGGGTATTCCGTCTTGCTCTATCTATATCAAAGAGCTGATCACGGAATACGATGTGAAAACCATCATTCGTGTTGGCTCCTGCGGTGCGGTGCGCGAGGATATGAAGTTGTATGACGTGGTGATTGGTATGGGCGCGTGTACGGATTCAAAAGTAAACCGTCTGCGCTTTAAAGATCATGACTTTGCCGCTATTGCCGACTTTGATCTGGTGCGTAATGCGGTGGACGCAGCTCAGGATACAGGCATTACTGTTCGGGTGGGTAACCTGTTTTCTGCTGATTTGTTCTACACGCCAGACCCGCAGATGTTCGACGTGATGGAAAAATATGGCATTCTTGGCGTAGAAATGGAAGCGGCGGGAATTTATGGCGTCGCTGCCGAGTTTGGTACTAAGGCGTTGGCTATTTGCACTGTCTCTGACCATATTCGCACCGGTGAACAGACCACATCGCATGAACGCCAAACTGCCTTTAACGACATGATTACTATTGCGCTGGAATCTGTTCTGCTTGGCGATCGCCGCTAATCCGATTCGTAAAGATCATAAAAATCTATGGTTACCCCATTTTTGCAACACTGATTTTTGATTGATGATGGATTTGCTTAAATCTATCTGGCGTCTCTATTGTGGGCAAGAATACCCGCGCCGCGATGAGTTACGTGCCTGATGAA
>JBPETC010000122.1:0-4873 GCA_051710325.1 Symbiopectobacterium sp. | reverse complement strand
CAATAACGATACGTTATCCCCTTGAAGCTTAGTCTCCGCCAGTTCCACCAACTCGGCCGACCCCAGCAGTAATATCTGGCAGCCCGTAGCAAAACGGGCAATCAGTTCGTGCGTATAGGAACGTTGCCGCTAAGGCAACCAACAGGTTAGTGATGTCGGCAGAGGCGGAAAACACGACAACGCGCACTGCAAGGATCGACCAACACAATTCGGCACCACTCCACCTGGTTTATCGTCACTGGATTTACGGATCCTCGGATCAATTATCTGAGCGGCGCTCCTCTTCTGATATATGCAACCGCCTTCGGCGTGTATGCAAGTTCACACTTACAAATAACGGGTTATCTTGCGACTGTCAACTCAAAAAATTTTTGACTGTCAATCAGAAAACTCGTAGTTGATCCATTATTTATCCTATGATTCATTATTTATCCTAAATAACTCGCGTTGCAGGAAGGCGGCAAGTGAAGGATAAACCTGTCTGGAATAGATTTGAACGCCTCGTGCGAAGGTCTCGTAATAGATGGAGGTCCAGGAATGGGCCGAATAAGAATAACGAGCGCAGCCAATGTATCTGCAACGTGCAGTATGATGGGTATAAAAAGAAAAGGGAGTGCAAGTGATGGTTTAAAGGATACAATCGATTCATCCTTAGCGATTTTATTATCGGAGATAAGAGTGTTATTATGAAAAATATCAATCCCAGCCAAACTGCCGCATGGCGCGCTCTGCAACAGCATTTTTCCACGATGGAACAGGTGCAAATCAGCGAACTGTTTGCTCAGGATCCGGATCGTTTCTCACGCTTTTCCGCCACGTTTGATGACCTGATTCTGGTGGACTACTCCAAGAACCGTATTACTCAGGAAACGCTGGATAAGTTGCTCAATCTGGCACGCGAAACGCAGTTGAGCAAGGCCATTACCTCAATGTTCTCTGGTGAGAAAATTAACCGCACCGAAGATCGTGCGGTACTGCACGTTGCGCTGCGTAACCGTAGCAATACTCCGATTGTGGTAGATGGGAAAGATGTGATGCCAGAGGTCAATGCGGTATTGCAGAAGATGAAAGGCTTTAGCGAGAGCATCATCAGCGGTAGCTGGAAAGGCTATACCGGTAAAGCGATCACCGATGTGGTGAATATCGGCATCGGCGGTTCGGATCTCGGCCCCTTCATGGTGACGGAAGCGCTACGGCCGTTCAAGAACCACCTTAATATGCACTTTGTGTCCAACGTTGACGGTACTCATATCGCTGAAACCCTGAAAACGCTAAACCCGGAAACCACGCTGGTGCTAGTGGCCTCAAAAACCTTCACCACGCAGGAAACCATGACCAATGCCCATTCGGCGCGCGACTGGTTCCTGAAAACCGCCCAAGATGAGCAGCATATTGCCAAGCACTTTGCCACGCTCTCCAACAATGCCAGCGCGGTCAGTGCTTTCGGTATTGATACCGCCAACATGTTTGAATTCTGGGATTGGGTCGGCGGCCGTTATTCGCTGTGGTCTGCCATCGGCTTGTCGATTATCCTCTCCATCGGTTTTGACAACTTTGAGCAATTGCTGAGTGGCGCGCATGCTATGGACCAGCATTTTGCCACTACGCCAATCGAGAAAAACCTGCCGGTGCTGTTGGCACTGATCGGGATCTGGTACAATAATTTCTTTGGTGCGGAAACTGAAGCGATCCTGCCTTACGATCAGTACATGCACCGTTTTGCGGCCTACTTCCAGCAAGGCAACATGGAGTCCAACGGTAAGTATGTCGATCGTGACGGCAATCCGGTGACCTACCAAACCGGGCCGATTATCTGGGGCGAGCCTGGCACTAACGGGCAGCATGCTTTTTATCAGTTGATTCACCAAGGGACCAAACTGGTGCCGTGTGATTTCATCGCACCGGCCGTAAGCCACAACCCGCTGGGAGATCACCATGGTAAACTGCTCTCTAACTTCTTTGCCCAGACCGAAGCGCTGGCATTTGGTAAATCCCGTGAGGTGGTGGAAGCTGAGTTTGCCGCGCAAGGAAAAACGGCGCAGCAGGTTGAGCATGTGGTACCGTTCAAAGTGTTTAAAGGCAATCGCCCAACTAACTCCATCCTGTTGCGTGAAATAACGCCTTACAGCCTGGGTGCGCTTATCACGCTGTATGAACATAAGATTTTTACCCAGGGTGCGATTCTGAACATCTATACTTTCGATCAGTGGGGCGTCGAGTTGGGCAAACAGCTGGCTAACCGCATTTTGCCGGAATTGGAAAATGACAAACCAGTAAGCAGCCACGACAGTTCGACAAACGGTTTGATTAACCGCTTTAAAAGCTGGCTCGCGTGAGTCGTGTACACCGATAGGGATATCCCATTTTGTCACCAAAATGGAGGGATGTATGCAGAAACGTGCTTTACTGGGCATTGCCGTGGCGGTTTTACTGGCAGGGTGCAGCACCAGCACAGAATTGAGTTTAGACGAGCAAGTCGGTCAAGTTAACTGATAAGCAACCTGGCAGCGAATGTCGTCTAGTGGGTCAGGTGACAGGCACGCGGTCCACCTGGTAACGGGTCACGATAAAGGCAACGCGCGGTGCGGCGCGCGATCTGCGTAACAAGGCGGCGGTGCTCGGCGGCAATGTTATCTATGGCGCCACCAGTTCCAGCGAAAGCTTCTTCTGGTCGAGCTTCGCTCCGCTTGATAGTAAACTGGTTGTGCAGGTTTATCACTGTCCCTAAGCGGACAGCCTTTTACAGGCGAATGCTTGCTGAGCCGCCGCCTATGAAGGATTTCTCTGTTAGTTGGGTTTCAGCAACTGCAAATCCAACAGCGTTTTGCAGGCTTCCCCGCCAATTTCGCGCGTTAAACGCGGCACCAGATAGCCAGAGACCTGCGACAGCAGTTCTTTCATTATGTCGCGTGCTTCCTCGTCGCTCACCAGAAAATGCGCTGCGCCTTGTACTTTGTCCAGCACGTGCAGGTAGTAAGGCAGTACGCCCGCGTTAAATAGCGCGTTGCTCAGCGCCGCAAGCGTCGAGGCGTTATCATTCACACCACGCAGCAATACGCTTTGGTTCAGCAGCGTAACGCCAGCCTTACGCAAACGTGCCATACTTTCACTCAGTTCGTTGTCTATCTCGTTGGCATGGTTAATGTGTGTCACCAGCAGCACGCGAAAGCGCGTTTGCGATAAGCGTTGACACAATGCCTCGGTAATTCGCGCCGGGATCACCACCGGCAACCGGCTGTGAATACGCAGGCGTTGTATGTGAGGGATGGTTTCCAGTTCGCTGATAAGCCAGTCCAGCTCATGGTCTTTCGCCATCAGCGGATCGCCACCGGAGAAAATAATTTCATCCAGTTCAGGATGCTGGCGAATATAGTCCAGCGCCTGACGCCAGTTGCTCTTGTTGCCTTGATTGTTCTGATAGGGAAAGTGGCGACGGAAGCAATAGCGGCAGTTGACGGCGCAGCCGCCTTTGAGCAGCAACAAGGCGCGGTTGTAGTATTTATGGAGTAATCCAGGCACCACGCTGTGCTGTTCATCAAGCGGATCGACGCTGAACCCCGGGGTCACCACGAATTCGTCCTGCACGGTCAGTACTTGCAACAATAGCGGATCGAGAGGGTCCCCTTTGCACATCCGCGCGACAAACGACCAGGGTACGCGAAAGGGAAATAGCGTGTGCGCTTGCACCCATTTGCGTACTTTAGGGTGGTCATCCAGCGCCAAAAAGTGCAAAAGCTGGAGAGGATCGGTAATGACATCCGCAAGTTGATACAACCAATCTTCTCTGGGATAGTGTTTTAGGGTTACAATGTGTGCCATTTTTTCTGAGTACCAGTCTTAATTATGAGTACCAGTCTTAATTAGTAGAGGGCCTTTATGGCGACTTATTTTAGCAATGATTTTCGTTCTGGTCTTAAAATCATGTTTGAAGGCGAGCCTTACGCTGTCGAATCCAGTGAATTCGTTAAGCCAGGTAAAGGGCAGGCTTTCGCGCGCGTGAAAATGCGCCGTTTGCTGACCGGCAAACTGATTGAAAAAACCTTCAAATCCACTGACAGCGCAGAAGGTGCTAATGTGGTCGATATGAACCTGATCTACCTGTATAACGACGGTGAGTTCTGGCATTTCATGAACAATGAAACGTTTGAACAGCTGGCTGCTGATTTCAAAGCTGTTGGCGACAACGCTAAATGGCTGCTGAATCAGGCTGAATGTATCGTAACGTTGTGGAACGGTCAACCGATTTCGGTAACGCCACCAAACTTTGTGGGACTGGAGATCGTGGATACCGATCCGGGTCTGAAGGGCGATACAGCAGGGAGTGGCGGTAAGCCGGCAACCTTGACTACCGGTGCCGTGGTAAAAGTGCCGTTGTTTGTTCAGATTGGCGAAGTAATCAAAGTGGATACGCGTTCTGGCGAATACGTTTCCCGCGTGAAATAAGCGCTTCACTGCCAAAAAGCACCGCCGGATTTTCTAGCGGTTTTTATCCCGCATCTGGCCAATGTTAACGCTTTCTGCTCATTCAGCCCCGATCTCTGCGTCATGACAGGATCGTGCCCCTTCAAGATATTAAGGCGTAAGATTAGGAACCGCGGGAAACACCAGCTCGCACAGAAAATCTATCAATATGCATACCTTCGACGACGGATGTTTGTTTGTGAGCCACAGCACGTGAAACGCCTGTATGCGTTACACATAATTGACCAGAATGGGCTATAATTGGTCATCGGCCAGCAGATCGCGAATAGAGAAGTTGGTCAGATAGACGATACCAGTGCGAAGCACACGCGCGTCTCTATGTTGTTGCAGATTATCGCAGTAGGCAGTTGCAACGATGGCTCACTGGTGCTCACCACTGCATCAAAGCCTT
>JBPETC010000121.1:0-4905 GCA_051710325.1 Symbiopectobacterium sp. | reverse complement strand
ACAACCAGCTTTGCTGCTTCGAGCTTAAGTTCTGCCGTGAAATGTTTTGCCATTTACTCACCTGTCGTATTGTTGAGGTAAGCATATCACCTCCGATAACGTAGCCTATATCAGTGTGATAATACAGTATTGGAAGGTCATCTGGTGCGACAGTTAGGACATGAACTGTACGAGTTTCGTAACAACTCTGGCGCCATCAATGTTGATATCGATGACAAACGCTGGGCAGGGCAAATTGTCACACCCAATGACAAGATACGTATCGAAAGCGAAGTAGATAAAGACTGGAATAGAGTAGAGATCGACGTTAAATTAGTACATCTGGTGAAATAACGCGCCACCACCGAGGGCTTTGACGCCCCTATTCACTCAGGGTAAGGCGAAACACTTCTATGCTCTTTTTATACAGTTGCAAGGAACTTATGACTGCGCTTACGCGGTTCATCACCTTTTCTTATGACGCTGTTGTGCGTCTGTAGATAGTGCTTTTCAAAGCAAGCTAATGCCGCCACCAACGCAGAAGGCGCAACTTATCGTCTATGCGCAAACCGGCACATTAGAGAAAATGGGCTCGATATCGGTCAACATGCGAGGCAGTAGCGACGTCGCCGATCGTGGCATTCAACAAAAAAAGCAAACGCTTACAGCGTACGCTATTACACCATCATGTTGAAGCAAGAGCACGCATTGAGCAACGTGTGGACATCACACACCGTGCTGTATCGCTAAGTAGATGCGTTGATGCCACATTAATGATAAAACAGAGGTAATTACACCAGACGCTGTCTGACCGCTTCAAACAGACAAACACCGGTCGCAACCGAAACGTTAAGCGACGAAACGTTACCGGCCATCGGGATACTGATCAACTCATCGCAGTGTTCACGCGTCAAGCGACGCATCCCTTCCCCTTCCGCACCCATAACCAGCGCCAGCGGTCCAGTCATCTTGCTTTGATAGAGCGTGTGGTCAGCCTCACCCGCGGTCCCAACGATCCACACTTGATTTTCCTGCAACAGGCGCAGCGTGCGCGCTAGATTAGTCACGCGGATAAAAGGCACATTTTCCGCCGCCCCGCAGGCTACTTTTTTCGCGGTGGCATTGAGTTGCGCAGAACGATCGCGCGGCACAATGATCGCATGCACCCCAGCGGCATCCGCGTTACGCAAGCACGCACCGAGGTTATGAGGATCGGTAACGCCATCCAATACCAACAAAAACGGCTGTGTTACACTTGCCAGCAGATCCGGCAGATCGTTTTCCTGATACTGGCGCCCCTCTTTGACGCGCGCCACAATCCCCTGATGCACGGCATCTTCAAGCTTGCTATCCAACCACTGACGATTCGCTACCTGAATCACAATGCTATTAGCTTCCAAGGCCGCGATCACTGGTTGCAAGCGGCGATCTTCACGGCCTTTGAGGATGAATACTTCCAAAAAACGCTGTGAATCGCGTTTTAATAGAGCGTTGACCGCGTGGATACCGTAAATAATTTCGCTCATTGATACTCTTCAAACGTGGTGTGTTAACTAACGGTGGAGCTCTGCCGTTCGCTGCGGCATTATTGTGCTGCGTTCTTTTTACTGGCGCGTTTCGCCTTGGCTGCGGCGATTTTACACGTTTTCTCGGCGTTTTTCTGTGCCTTGTTGGTCTTTTTCTTCGCCTTTACCTTTTCTTTCACCTTATCGGGCGCAGCCTTTTTCTCTACTCTATCGCCCTTGCGAAACGCACTGTCAGATTCAAAATTAGCCGGTTTTTTACCACCGCGCCGTGCTGGCCGTGCCTCACGGCGCTCCGGTTTTTTCGCCTTGTCGCGTGCAGTCTTTCCTTCACCGCGCACTTTGCGTGTGTTGGAGAGGAGAGAAAAATCGATATTGCGTTCATCCATATTGACCGCTTCCACGCGAATTTCGACTTCATCGCCCAGACGATAAACTTGCCCGCTCGATTCACCGATCAAGCGTTGGCCCACATTATCGTAACGATAGTAGTCATTATACAACGTTGAGACATGCACCAGACCATCGATAAACAGATCGTTGAGGCGCACAAAGAAGCCAAAGCTAGTCACGCTGGAAATAATCCCGGTAAAAAATTCACCGACATGATCCTGCATAAAGTCACATTTCAACCAGTCAGCGACATCGCGCGTGGCTTCATCCGCCCGCCGCTCAGTCAGTGAACAGAGCATGCCTAGTTGCAACATCTCATTAAGATCGCTGTGCCAACCACCAGTTGGCGTCCAACGCTCGCGACGATCGCTCAGCAAATACTTGATGCCACGGTGCAGTGACAAATCGGGATAGCGGCGAATCGGCGACGTGAAGTGACCGTATGATGTCAGCGCCAGACCAAAGTGACCGCGATTTTCCGGATCGTAAATTGCCTGTTTCATAGAGCGCAGCATCATGGTTTTCAGCATTTCATGGTCGGGGCGATTCGCCACCAGCCTCATCAGTTCTGCATAATCTTTGGGTTCCGGCTTCATACCACCTTTTAGCGTTAAACCAACCTCACCCAGTACGCTACGCAGTGCCAACACATGGTCTTCACTCGGGCTATCATGCACCCGGAACAGCGCAGGCTCCTGATTTTTCTCAACTAACCTGGCCGCCGAGATATTGGCCAGAATCATGCACTCTTCAATCAGTTTGTGCGCATCGTTATGCACCATCGATTCCACGCGTTCGATCCGACGTTCCGTGTTGAAGATAAACTTCGCTTCTTCGGTTTCAAAGGTGATACCGCCGCGCTCTTCACGCGCTTTTTCCAGCACCTGATACATCTTGTGCAGCTCTTCCAATCCGCCTACCAGCGGCTGGTAATGCGCCCGCAGTTCCGCATCGCCTTGCAACATATGCCACACCTTGGTGTAGGTCAGGCGCGCATGGGAACGCATCACGGCTTCGTAGAATTTGTATGTCGTTAGCTTGCCGATCGCAGAAATAGTCATCTCACACACTATACATAGCCGATCCACGTCCGGGTTCAACGAACATAGGCCGTTCGACAGCACTTCCGGCAGCATAGGCACAACTTGCGAAGGGAAATAGACCGAGGTGCCGCGCGCCCGCGCTTCATGATCCAGCGGCGTTTTGGGACGCACATAATAGCTTACATCAGCAATGGCAACCCACAGACGCCAGCCGCCACCGCGTTTTTTCTCGCAGTAGACCGCATCGTCAAAATCGCGCGCATCTTCACCGTCAATAGTCACCAGCGGCAGCGAACGCAGATCGACGCGCCCTTTTTTCTCACTTTCCGGCACCTGTTCATTGAAATCTTTGATCTGTTCTTCGATCTGTTTCGACCAGGTGTGCGGGATATCGTGGGTTCGCAGTGCGATATCCACCGCCATGCCGGTATCCATTTTATCGCCCAGGATCTCAACAATCTTCCCGATGGCTTTGGTACGGCGCGTGGGACGTTGAGTTAACTCAACCACCACCATATAGCCTATACGGGCGCCGTTGATGTTCTCTTGCGGGATAAAAATATCGAAGCTCAGGCGGCTGTCATCCGGTACTACAAAACCCATACCGACATCAAGGAAATAGCGACCGACAATCTGCCCAGTACGCGGTTCCAGTACCCGCACGATACGGCCCTCACGCCGCCCTTTGCGATCGGCACCCAGCGGTTGCGCCAGCACCACATCGCCATGCATAGTATGTTTCATCTCTTCAGCCGACAGGTACAGATCGTCCTTGCGCCCTTCTACACGCAGGAAACCAAAACCGTCGCGGTGGCCGATCACCGTGCCACGCAGCAAATCCAGTTTTTCCGGCAACGCATAGCATTGGCGGCGGGTAAACACCAGTTGACCGTCACGCTCCATCGCGCACAAACGACGGCGCAGCGCTTCTTGCTGCTCTTCCGAGGTGAGTTCCAAATCGGCAGCCAGTTCATCGCGGCTAATGGGCGTATTGCGTTTTTCGATGTGGGCCAGAATGTATTCGCGGCTGGGGATGGGTGATTTGTATTTTTCTGCTTCTCTTTCCAGGAATGGATCTTGGGACATTGCGGTTCCTCCGTTGTCTTCAGCAGAAGGCTGAACGAACTTCATTCAACCAACAATAATTTATAAAGCGGCGGCTTCTGGTTCTCTTTCAGCATATCGGCCAACGTATGTTGGTCAAGTTCAGAGAAAAAGTGCTGAACGCCCTCTTGCAGCACCCCTTTTAAGCGGCATGCCGGCGTGATGTGGCAAAAATCATGGTTGCAGTTAACCAGAGAAGAGACAGCGGCGTACCGCATCGCCAATGCGAATGGTTTGCGCAGGCTTGCCCAAACGGATGCCACCATTTTTACCGCTCACCTCTATCACAAAGCCGCACGACTAAGTTGATTAATAATTTTCACCATATGATTACGAGATACGCCATACATTTGCGTCATTTCAGTAATGTTCGTCATCTTCCATTCAGTCAATAATGCCATATAGATCAGCGTGCGTAATCCGCAATCCGTAAAACTGCTTAAGCGCACAGAACCCTCGGATACCCTCGGGTATCGGTAGGAACGTCGTATCAATGTTCATCGCAAAAACGTTCATTAAATCATCAAAACTTATGCCAGCAGCACGCTACTTCTTTTTTACAGCCTGAACCGCAAAGGCCGTAGAAAAAATACGCCACTAACATGAACGAGAAATAACATAGTAGCTAGATTTACTAGCAATAATAAACTAGTCGCAAATGATCCGGCGAATTATTTAGAATATACCCTGGATTTTAACATCGGTTATGCCTTTCTCCCTGCTAAAAGGCTTAAGCATTCAACGAGTTAATCACAGTATAAACCCTCCTGTTTTGGATGTGGAGATACAGTGGCTACAGTTGATGTAAGATGTTCGTTTTGTGAACAGACAGTCTCTGTAAAAAAAACACAGTTATGGCAGAA
>JBPETC010000120.1:0-4977 GCA_051710325.1 Symbiopectobacterium sp. | reverse complement strand
ATGCGTACCTTAAAAAACCCTCTCCGCGGAATGTAACAACGTTGCCACTGGATAGCCTGTTGGCAACAAAAAACGACAGCGTTGGCTATGGTATGTATGAGCGCTGTGTTTGAAGCGGATTATCCCTATGACGCTTGCGGGAGATGACGGTAAAGGGAATCCCTATAAACCGACCATGGGTAAGCAGACCGAAGTTGGGATGAAGTATACGCCTCACGGTTTTAACGGTTATGCGACCGTAGCACTGTATAACCTAGTTCGAGATAACGTATCGACCACCGATCGTGAGCATCCTGGCAGGTCGGCGCAAACTGGGCAGGTTCGCTCACGCGGTATTGAATTGGAAATGAGCGGTGAGGTGGCGCGTGGCTTAACAGTGCTGACCAACATAACTATGGCAAACTCGAGATCACCAAGTTGGGTAAGGATGCGGAAATTGATAAACGCTTCCCTGAGTAGCCATTATAGCATGCGTCAGGTCTGGTCAATTATGCGTTTCATGGGACACTCAACGGCCTATCCGTAGGGACCGGGGTGCGTTATGTTGGCAGTTCATGTGGCAACAAAACGGAAAATCCCAATCTGAAAATCCCGGCATATACCCTATGGGATGCGATGGATCGCCTATGACTTCACCAAAGATGGCTGAATAGTGATCAAGTTGCACCCAGCAGGCCTGGCAGCGCGTTAAGCATATTCATACCCGTTTCATTCCGTCGAAAGCCCAGTGGTGTCCAGCATCCAGTGGTGTCCAGCTTATTAAGTCGTCAGGGCAGCAAGCGGTGTTACCTATTAAAACTGTTGGCGTTGATGACGCTATTAGGCTGAGGTGCTTATAGCGTCCCTTTCTTTGTAAACCTATGCAGCGGACTATCGTACCGCCAAAGGAGAAAACCGGCACTGGGTGCTGGAAGAAGGACTGACGCTAAACCTGAATACCGATTTAGCGCTCACCAGTTACGACCAGGACGGAAAGATTGCCGCGCTGTACCTGCTTGACAGGGGAGTACTTGCTGGAAAGTGAGTGCCTTACCTGTTAACGTTTTCCACGCCACAGGGGATACTAACGTTGAATTCATCATGTCGGTTTGATGTGCGCGCCGATACAGGTGAAAGCACGCTGGCGGTGTTTTAGAGGGGGTGTTGCTCCGCAAAACGAAACAATCGCAGGCGTCTATGCGCATTAGCTCCGGGCAACAAGTGACTTTTACAGATGCGGTGAGTCAGCCACCGCACCCGGTGGAAGGCTTCCGCCAAAGCTGGCTGGATGGCGTGGTGCTGGCGGACAATATGTGGTTGTATGCCTTGATGCGTGAATATGCACGCTACCGCAACGGCTACTTTTCCCTCGATGACAAGGAGGCGGCACTGTGTATTTCCGGCGTATTTCCCTTACAGAATGATGAGCGTTTTTTCAGCGCTCTGACTCGCACCCTCCCTATTATTGCAGTAAAGACGTTTTCCTTGGTGGATAACCCTGCGCGCCCGCTAATCCTTTCTGGTTTTTCATGCTAAAAACGCTAAGGATAGGACGCAGAGAAAAAGCAGATTCATTACCTGGCTTGTTTCGTACGACTTTTATTATGTGTCTTTTCTTGTGTGCAGAGATATAGTGCGATAAACCGAGTGCTATTCTTGGTGTCATAAGTACGTTTTCAGGTCCGATCATTACTTATACAGGATGTCGTCATGCAGTTATTGAATTTAAAGCAGGCTAGATGGCTGAGCCTGGGTTTTATGTTTGTGGGATTGCTGCTGCTGTTGTCACTGCGGCTGTTAACGTGTTTTGTCGCCGGTTTTTTGGTGTATGAAATTGTTAATCTGCTGACGCCCCATTTCCAAAAAATCATCAGTGGTAAACGTGCACGCTGGGTGGTAGTGGCGATCATCAGCACGCTGGTGGTGAGTGTGCTCAGCTTGTTGTTTGGCAGCCTGACCGGGATCATGATGCAGGAAATGCGTGACACCTCGGCCTTTAATTCGCATATCGGCTTGATTCTCAATGACGTTCAACGGCATATAATGGTCTATTTGCCGGGTTATTTGCCGGTGAGTGTTGAAGAGCTACAACACGAATTTATGCGCTGGGTGCAGGAACATATCGTGATGCTGCAAACCATGGGTAAAGATTTTCTGCACGGTTTTGTCACCATGTTGATTGGTATGGTGTTGGGAGCAATCGTGTCGCTGTACAACGTGCAAGAAGATACGGATAAACCGCTGCTGAAATCGGAACTGATGCTGCGCGTTTCGCTGCTGTCGATGTCCTTTCGCAATATTGTGTTCGCCCAGGTGAAAATCTCTTCGGTTAATACCATCCTCTCTGCGGTGTTTATTCTCGGAGTACTACCCTGTTTTGGCGTGCACCTGCCGTTTGCCAAAACGCTGGTGGTGCTGACCTTCATCTTTGGCCTGATACCGGTAATTGGTAACCTGATATCCAACTGCATCGTATTTATTTCTGGTTTGTCAATCTCTCTGTCAGTGGCGCTGGTGGCGCTGGTTTATCTGATGCTGATTCACAAACTGGAATACTTCCTCAATGCGCAGATTGTCGGCACACGAATCAAGGCGCACGCGTGGGAGATCTTGCTAGCGATGTTGGTGTTTGAAGCGGCGTTTGGTATTCCTGGCGTGATTGCTGCACCGATTTACTATGCCTATCTGAAAAGTGAATTTAAGGAAGCGGCGCTGATTTAAGGTTGGGAAATAGGTCAGCCCGAGAGTGCAGGCTAACAGAAGGTATTAGCGTTCAGAAGTGGCAACTTGCGGTACAACGGCCTCTGGTTGTATGCTAAGCGATATTACCAGCACTGTTCGTACTTCCAGCCGGTCAACGCTTCTGCGACTGCTCTGGCGTGTACCGGCACATCGGCGATAGCGCCATCGGCCTTGATACACGCAATCTCTTCTAGCAGGAGCAGGGTAGTGTGCCTTTCACGATCGAGTTTCATCTGCGTGGTGTAGTAAATGGCGATCAGTACCAGCCCGATAACTCCATAGAGAACACGCCGACAATCGATAACACTGCGCTTGTAGGCTGTACGGCATGACCAGAAACAAAACCGAACTGCGTCAGTGTCCACCCCATGGCGAACACAATAACTGATCATACCATTTTTCCTGTGAACGTCATAGCACCGGTGTAAATCCCGTCGCGACGACGGACCGTCAGCATTTCATCCATATCGGCCAGGAATGTATAGACCGTCCACGGAATGTAGTAGATGCCGACCGGTACTCAGACCAAAAATAGCGGTAATCCTAAACAACACGGCGATCGTGGCACTGTCTGACCAGTTTGGCAGATACAGCGCGGCATAAACGATAAGGCTCACGCACGATAACCACCATTAGTGCAAAACGGAACGGACGCGCAAAGCCCATTTTTACGCAGATGCCGATGAATGTGAATGTGGCGGTAGAGATCAGCTGCATGATGGAGATAAAGCAGTTCAACTGCGAGACCAACGCGGTGTTTTGCTTTAACCCGAAGACGATGAAGTAGGTGAAAGTGGAAGCAAATAACCATTCAGCGCCAAAACCGAATAGATACATCCCCAGATGCTTGCAGAAAAAACGTAAACGGAAGGTGGAAAGTATGTCTGCGCTAAGTTTTTTCAACGTTTGCCACAGATTAGCAGTTTTCATGCATCAGTTCATTCAACGGGCGTTCCCAGGAGGGTGGTGTACAGGGCCGCGCACATGATGAACCCGTATGTTAGGGCGGTGTAAAAACGGCGTGGCAGAGTCTTTATCGTAGATGCCGATAAACTGGCCAGGGATAAAGGCAGCCAGGAAGTTAGCCAGCTTACCGAAAATGGCTTTAGAACCGGTTAACTTGGAGCGGATCTTAGAGTCGTGCGGCATTTCGGTCGCGAACGTTTCGTATGGCACCCATAATGGTGGTGTAATCAGCTCAAATAGCACATAGGTCGCTATGTACTACCAGAAGCCAAAGTTACTTGACCCACAAGTAATGGATAGACCAACACCAGCGGTACATCCACAGCAGAATAAAGAAACGCCGACTCCCAAACAGGACGCCTAGCTGGGTATTGTGAAAATTATCAATAAAATACCCCATCACCGGATTGCTGATGGAATCGATTATACTAGCAACGGGAAAAGGTGGTATAGAAATACATCAGTCATACGCCGCTGATCGCCAACGCGCCGTTGCCGAGCGGGTTTGTGCTTTTACTACATTTTACTAATTTTTTAAAAAATGTTTCATTTTTATAAGGCGGATATTCCTATAATCTGATCTATTTTGTAAAAATAAACAGAGGATCATGATTTTAGGGGATTGAATAAAAATTTGTAAACTTGATCATGAAATTAAATTTTCTAATTCGAGAATTATTAGTTGATATAAAGCCTTATTTATAATCACGCAATGCGATAATTTATTATCGCAACACAATAAGCTTTAGTTTTATCTCATTCTGAATGAGGAACCAATGGCGCTATTAACTGCTAAAGAAAGGTGAGATTTTCATCATAAAAAGATGAATACGGAAAAGCAGAATTTCATCGGTGAGAGCGGCCTTTAGCCTGTGTAGCCAGTCGAGTCAGGCATGTTGAAACACAGAGAAGGAGTGGTGAGGAAAACGCATCTGTTGCAAATGCTACCGGTTTCGCAGTTGCTACCACAATCGCAATCGTTTTTACTCACAAACTGATACCATCTGAGGGCAGAATTCGTTGCTGTCTAGGAGCAGTGGAAAGTAACACAACCAATTAATTTAATTAAAAACCCTATGCCAATAATAATAAATCTAGATGTAGTGCTGGTACAAAAGAAGATGCGATCGCGTGAGATGACCTAACGTATCGGCATTACCGAACAAAAATTCTGTCATTCATTCAATAACCTAATACATCATCAAACGTAATACTCACGTTTGATGTAAGTACCGATAAGCCTATCGTGCATTTCGGATTACGATTGAGGCGTTTCAATCGGTTGCACAG
>JBPETC010000119.1:0-4980 GCA_051710325.1 Symbiopectobacterium sp. | reverse complement strand
TTATCAGGGAGCTTTATGCATCCCGTATTGGGCACTATAATACCGGAAGTCTGCGATGATCCACATGTCACCTGCCGATTCCTTCACCGAGCTCAAGTAGTTGGGATGCGTTCGTTATATTTTACTTTACCCACATCGCCGAAACGCACCTGTAAGGCGGTAATGGCGGTAAGTGCAGTCGTTTTAGTACGTAAAACGCGTGGCCACAATAGAATATTGATGAAGTAGTACTGGGCTGTCATCGCGATTTCATAGGCAGACAGGCACCCTTCGGGACTAATAAGTAACCGAACGCGCGAGAGCGTTGCAGGCACAGCGCATTGATGCTGTGCGGTCGCATCCGGGTGTAAATTCAATTTCGGCGCTTCATCGTGCTCGGTGCACCATGTTTCGAGCGATATGGCGGGCTAGATTTCAGGAATCTGGTTTCGACCACACTGCTCGCAGGCGGCGATGGCAATTTTTGCCACTGCGCGATTTTTTCTTCAGTCGTTTACCGTCCAGCTTCACGCCGCAATGTTCAGAAAACAGCGGTGTGATGACATTGACTCCGATCTCAATAGATTTTTGCACGATGAACTCCATCTTCTCGCCGCGCGACATGACCTGATCAAAAATGGAGCGGTGACTCTTTGTCCTGCTAACCACCGGGCTACGTGCAGATGATAACCTGCTTTTTACTTCTGACCGACAGGATCTCGGTGGCAAAACGTGATTGCTGTCGTCAAAAAGCTGCAACGCGTCGCCCGGATTCATGCGCAGTATGTGGCCCACATGATTGGCGGCATCCTCGCTTAATTCGATGTCACCCCTATAAGCGGCACGATCGCGGGGTGAAAAACGCGGTATTCGCATAGGTCTATCTTGGCCTTCGGTGATTCACTAGAGTGTGTCTGGTGGCAATGTTTTACGCTATCACTGCAACACATCTCGTGGTCTGCAGTGTTGGTTGAACGCTCCATAGTAGGTAGTGGAACTAGCGCTAGAAAGCCTGCTGAACGTAAGGATTATGATTCCCCTACTGCTCGGCTATGCGCTGGTCATGAGTGCATTCCCAGGATGCCACCGGGTAGCGCTTGTCCTATATGGTAAACAGCTGGTTTGCTGGATGGAAAACCGCAGTTGGTAGCGATCGCGCATGTAAAAATAAGTCCGGGCGATGGCACTGCGTGCCCGTTCGGACGGTTCTGCCAGCTTATTTTTGAAATCAATCTTCATCGCGCATTGGCCGTACTGGCCTTCGACATCGTTCCATTGACCATACATGAAGTTGCTGCGATCGTTATTCACCTCACCAATGCTGGGTTGCAGGTTATACAGATCGCGTTCCATGTCGCGATATACCTCATCGCGGGGGTACAGCTCTTTCTTACCGCCTTCTTGCCAGCATTGGCGTTGATGACCGAAATGCCAGGCTGGCACCACGTGTTCCCACTCGATACGCTGTGCGCGATCGGCGTTTTGCGCACGGTATATAACCCGAAGGAGGCGATGTTGGGGTATCTTTTTTACCGTACAAGGAGATACGGCAGCCGCAATAGAAAGAGAGTCAAGGCGCCCTGATGAATTTGCGCTGCAGCAAACGCCGAAACAGTGAACCACTTAGTTTGGAAATAACAAGAATGTTACGAAGCATGTTACAAATCTACCAATTGGCGTAAAGCGCGCGGAGTAGCGAACGTCGACCTGTCGCGCAAATGGATACTGTACGTTTTATCGCGCAGTAAGAATAAAGGCTCAGGTTTAACTCAGGTTTGTGGTGCGGCGTCAAACTGGAGTGATTTACCGTATTTCAGGCAGCGATAGGTGGCAACGCCGCGTTGGGCACGGTAATAGCGACGCATGCTTAACTGGTGCTCCTAACAGGCGCAATGGTAAGGATAGGTTTGCCCTGCACGGAGGCGGCGGCGAAACGGTGTGTGCGTTTCGCCGAGGTTTGTGGAAGTTTCGCCGTGGTTTGTAGAATCTGTTCCATCATCCAGCGCCATTCTTTGCCGTGGGGCGCTATGCGGCCGAAGCGGGCATACACCAGAAGATGAGCCAGTTCGTAAGGACCTCATCGATGAAAGCCTGCTGGTTTTACAGCAGCAGCACTGGGTTCAGGCGGATTTTTCATTTCTATAGCCAAGAAGCAGTCCCGGCGGTTGCGCCACGCTGCTGATAGCACAGACACTGGGCTCCGAATACTGGTTACCTAAGGCTTGATTGGCGAATTGCAGGTGTCCACGTAGACAGTGTATGAGAGCGTAGTGGAGCGCGATCGGAATGTGAGGCAAGTTCACGGCTTTCATGATAGAACGAGGCAAAACGGGATGCAACTGAAAGGCACATTCCTCTCCTGCTTTTGGCTAGAGAGGAAGAATACCTTGGGTGGTTACAGACCGGCAGATGTGCGCAGTTGTGCGGCCTTGTCGGTTTTTTCCCACGGGAAGTGCTCGCGGCCAAAGTGACCGTAAGCGGCAGTTTCCTGATAAATCGGGTGCAGCAAATCGAGCATCTGGATTAGCCCGTAAGGGCGCAGATCGAAGAACTCGCGTACCAACTGATTGAGGCGCTCGGTTGGAATTTTTTCTGTGCCAAAGGTTTCAATCATGATTGATGTCGGTTCGGCCACGCCAATGGCGTAGGAAACCTGAATCTCACAGCGATCGGCTAATCCAGCAGCGACGATATTCTTCGCCACGTAGCGCGCGGCATAGGCCGCAGAGCGATCAATCTTGGACGGGTCTTTGCCGGAAAATGCACCGCCACCGTGACGCGCGGCACCGCCGTAGGTATCCACGATAATCTTTCGACCGGTCAAACCGCAGTCACCCATCGGGCCACCGATAACAAAACGGCCTGTCGGGTTGATAAAGAATTTGGTGCTGGCAGAAAGCCATTCAGACGGCAGAGCCGGCTTGATGATCTCTTCCATTACCGCTTCATGCAAATTGCTTTGCGCAATGTCTTCTACGTGCTGTGTTGACAGGACCACCGCGTCAATACCGACGATCTTACCGTCGTCATATTGGAAGGTAACCTGGCTTTTTGCATCCGGGCGAAGCCACGGCAGCGTGCCGTTCTTACGTACTTCAGCCTGACGATGTACCAAACGGTGAGCGTAGGTGATGGGAGCAGGCATCAGCACATCGGTTTCATTGGTGGCATAACCAAACATCAGACCCTGGTCGCCTGCGCCTTGTTCCAGCGGATCGCTGCGATCGACGCCCTGATTGATATCCGGCGATTGTTTACCGATGGCGCTTAAAACGGCGCAGGAGTTACCATCAAACCCCATCTCGGAGTTGACGTAGCCAATCTCACGTACCGTACGACGTGTGATCTCTTCAATATCTACCCAGGCGCTGGTGGTGATCTCACCGCCCACTAATACCATACCAGTTTTCACATAGGTCTCACAGGCAACTCGTGCCTTGGGATCTTGTTCCAGAATGGCGTCAAGAACCGCATCAGAGATCTGGTCTGTAATCTTATCCGGATGCCCTTCAGAAACGGATTCCGACGTAAAAAGGTGTTTAGCCATGTGTTCTTATACTTTCAAAGCAAATCCTATAGTAGTCGCGGTGTGTCAGTAAAACTGTATAGATAGATTAACATCTAGATGTTTATTATAGGTTACTTGGCGGATAAATTACTAGCGGTTTTTGTTTCAGGACGGCTATCATAGAAATTTTGTATTGCTGTTTTTTCTATTTAGGCCATAGAAAAGTGATTTTCATTTTGCTTTCCTCCCACATATCGGTATAAATGGCGAGCGGTCGCAGTACGCCGTAAAGCGTAGCGGAAAGTGTGTACGCTCCCTGTTTTGACCCATAGCCTGACCGCAATCGTTGCGGCAGCACGGAGGTGATAGGTTTAATGATCCATGGTTTGCCGAGTCCGTTTCAATCGCAACAGGTTTCTTTTGACGTATCGGCGTCAAATACTCAGCCTTTCTTTTTTTCTTTTCACTCTGCTGTTTCCCGAAGTCGCGTGTCCATGAGCTTAACGCAGGACTCCCTGGCAAGTTGATACGCCTATGTTCAGGATTTTGCCGCGTTTGCGTGCGTTGTCTTTCTCGTTTTTAAGTGTGTAACCCAACGCGTGTGCTACTGCCTTTGTTGCGCAGGCACGAATTGTTACGTTTTATCTCGTGGGTGCGACGGGAGTCTACTAGCGTGTTTTACTACACTGATAAAGGTCACATAACGGCAGCATACTGTATGCATCCAGTTTTTCACTTCATGTCGCCATCAACGTGGATGGATGTGACACAGTATTTGGGGCAGGTCGTAATATGATGAGTGGAATGAATAAAGAGGTTCGTTATGTCGTTATGTCTTGACGATGTGATTGAAAATGGCTCGTCAGCAACGGGTAGACGTGAATATTTGCGATCTATGCAAGAGGTGGCCATGAATGACCGCAATGCCAGCGAGATGCTACGGAGGTACAACATTGCCTGGTGGCAACAACTATTACGATGTGAACGAGTTTGGCATATCAGCGTTTGCCTGCGCTGTTCTGTTTTCCGCAAATACTACAACACCGTTTGCGTTCGATTAACGCCGTATTTCGTCGTGCGCGTGAGTCCTTCTTCGGCTATGAAGGTGCTAATTCCTGGTGCATCCCATCAAGGTTAACCAGCATCGGCGTGTGATTGAATCGCTGGTGAATTCAGGTGCACCGTTGTGATTGGAGGCAGATTCAAAAGCTGAATTGATGGCTGTGTTGGGGCACGCGGGTATGACGCGCACCGTGATCGCCCTGTAACACGGCTACAAAGATCGCAAATACACCTGTCTGGCACTGATCGGCGAGAAATTGGGATACAAGTTGTATTTGGTCATCGAGAAGATGTCCGATATTAAAATAGAGAAGTTGGTCAGATAGACGATACCAGTGCGAAGCACACGCGCGTCTCTATGTTGTTGCAGATTATCGCAGTAGGCAGTTGCAACGATGGCTCACTGGTGCTCACCACTGCATCAAAGCCTT
>JBPETC010000118.1:0-5251 GCA_051710325.1 Symbiopectobacterium sp. | reverse complement strand
CTGCCACCAGAAATCAACACAACGGTCAGAAAATACCACCAGACATTTATCACTTTGCGGCAACCGGAAACGTCAGCGTGACGTCTTCGCCATGCGGGAAGATAACGAGAACATCCACCAGAAGAGGTGATGAATGGTATCCATTCAACCCTTTTGTAATGGACAGGATATGTTGGTTAAGTCTAGCCGAAAATAACAGCAAAGCAGCGAGAAGACATAACGATACCTGCTTTTCTTGCGCGTAACATCAAGAAAATCAGAGTGTAGCGGGTATCGTTGAAGAAGAGCCTGGAGAGGTTCTGCGTTAGGCGGCGGAGCGCCTTCTGTGCCATAGCATTACCAGTGTGCCAACTAATCCACTGATCAGTAAACAATGAAAGAATGATCAGCGCAGTCATCACCTGGTCTTCATAGCGCTTAACCAGTAGCACATGGCTAATGGCATAATCCAGTGTGACGATACCAAACACCCACAGAAAGCCGCTAATTCAGTTAATTAACTGAAAACGCAGGCTATTCAGTCCATAAATGGCCCGCCATGGTCGGCAGCAGGGTGCGGATAAAAGCCAGAAAACGGCCAATCAGCAACGCCACTAGACCGTGTATTGCCAATACGAACGCCTTGCGGCGACAGATATAAGCTCTATTACTCGTGTAAAGCGGTTTTTTGTCTTGCTTAATTCTGTCCCATCATACATGATTTACACACGCCACCGCAGTCATATCAAGAGATATAGCTGTCACACTTTGTGAATTCTGTTGAATCCAGCTGTTAAATCATCTATCAGATCATAGCAGTCTTCAAGCCCGATATGTAACCGAATAAGTGTGCCAGTGAAGTCGACACCGCTAGTGGGACGCATCGAAGCTAGATCCTCCGGCTGATTAGCCAGGATCAGGGATTCGAAACCACCCCAGGAATAGGCCATGCTGAAATGCACAAAATTATCCAGATAGTCGGGCAGTTGCTCCTTGCTCAGTTTTTGCTTTAGCACAAAGGAGAACAATCCGTTACATCCGGTGAAATCACGGGCATAAAACTCATGCCCTTTACAGCTCGGCAGTGCCGGATGATTGACGACCGCCACTTCTGGCCGTTCAGCGAGCCAGTGGGCAATGCGCAGGCTGCTTTCCTGATGCTGTTTGAGGCGAACCCCGAGGGTGCGTAGGCCGCGACTGGCGACGTAAGCGGTATCGGCATCGACCATTTGCCCCATCAGGTAGGAGTGCTCACGCAACTGATCCCAGTAGCGTGCGTTGGCAACAGCGGTACCCAGCATGGCATCTGAGTGGCCAATGATATATTTGGTGCCAGACTGCACGGAGATATCAATCCCAAACTCAAGTGCTTTAAACAGAATGCCCGCCGCCCAGGTGTTATCCATAATGATCACGATGTCGGGGTTAACGCGACGCACTGCACTGACGATGGTTGGCACATCATGCACTTCCATGGTGATTGAACCGGGAGATTCGAGGAACACCACTTTTGTATTTTCCTGAATCAGGTCAGCAATACCGGCACCGATAAGTGGACCAAAGTAACTGGTGGCAACATTGAATTTACTCAGCACATTATCGCAGAACGCCTGAGTCAGTTCGTAGACGGAACTGGTCACCAGCACATGATCACCGCCTGAAACAAAGGAGAGGATCGCATTGGAGATCGCCGCTGCGCCGCATGGATAGAGCGCACAGCCCGCACCGCCTTCCAGCTCCGTCATTGCTTCCTGCAATGAGAAGTGTGTTAGGGTGCCGCGACGTCCGTAAAACAGACCGCCTTTGTCTCGGTTGATGGTGGCCTGTTTCTTGTCGGTAACCGTCTCAAAAATCAACGATGAAGCGCGTTGGATAACGCTATTGACCGATCCCTGTGTGTATCTTTTACTGCGTCCTGCTGAGACCAGCGCCGTTGCTGTTTTCTTTCTGCTCATATCTGTTTCACCAAAGAGAATGGAAACGGCTACGTTAGCATGGTATAAAGAAGAGAGGAGTAACGTTTTTTCATCTAAAAGAAAAACGGTCAAAATCACTGTTTTTGAAGAGGTAGAAATGATGTCATGCTGAAGAAATCAGGAAAGTGCCAGCCTCTCTTGCCAGAAGAGCTGGCGGCATTGAAGCCGAGTTACCCGGTGTGTGAACACCGAAAAACTTCGGCAGCCACAGGGAAATGGCGGGAATGTAAGTGACCAACATCAAAACGAAAAAGAGGCCGCAGTAAAACTGCAACCTAGCTTTACCACCTGCTCTATCTTCTGTTTACTCACGGCGCTGGCAACAAACAGCACGGAACTCACTGGCAGTGTGACCAAACCAATCCTCAGGTTAATCGGCATGATTATCCCGAAATGCACCGGATCTATACCCAGTGAAATGGCGACAGGGAGCAATGCGGGAGTCAGGCTCAGCGGAGCCATGTACATCAACATGTCGAGCAGCAATAACATGTTATTATTGATGTACATAAGGATTCAATAATTGCATGTAGGTCATGATAGCACCGAAAGCCGCAGCAAAACAGATAAGGATCATCACGATGATGATGGTTTTCACCGTGCGGTACATCAGCTTCGTAAGCTCTGCCTAAGTATATAATCTTTGTAGATAAACATGGTGACAAAGAACAACCATGCGCAGGCAATCGCCGCAGATTCGGTGGCGGTAAAGATCCATAAGAGGATCCTTCCCATGATGATGACCACGGCCATCAAACCCCACAGGATATCTAAAAAGATTTTCAGCGTCTTCTGCTTGAAAGGTACCCGCTTACCTTTTTGGGATAGCCGCGTTTATGGGCAAAGTCACGCACATCACCATGATGGTAAAACTCAGCAGCAGCCCGGTAATGATACCCGAGATGAACAGCGACGAGATGGACACCCTGCCGCCAGTGGCTAGCAAGTAAATGACCGAGTGGTGGCTAGGATGTGTGAGGATCGCCTGCACCGAATCGCTGGCGGTCACGGTGGCGGCAAAATCCCGAGGATACCCTTTTCTCCATTTCGGGAATTATCACTGAGCCGATAGAGGCTGTATCGGCAACCGAGAAACCCGCAGATGGCGCTAAAATAAGCGCCAAATAAGGTGGAAGCCACAATGTTCACCAGCAACAGGCCGCCAAGAATAAATTCAACAAAAATATAGGCGAAGTTCACCAATCGTCTCTGGCAATACCGCCTTCCGCCATAACGCCACGGCCAGAATAATAAAGAATGGAATGGCTAACATGGAGAATTTGTTTACTCTCATTGGTTATCTGGATCATCACTGCTTCCAAGCGGCAGATCAATCCAGAATGCACTGACAGTGGCGCTGAGCCCCACAGCATAGGCGACGGATACGCCAACGGCGAGCAGCACCGCTAGCATGGCAACTAAAATAAATGCATCCATGGCAATGCCTCCGAATTAAGCACTGCACAGCACCACGAAAGGAGGTTTATCCTGCGGACCAAAGTATATTCTTTCGACAATAAACAGCAGTGTGATCAGAGAGCCGATCGGCAGTTGGCAGATCGGTCTCGCCGGATATTAGTAACGAAAACTCAGCCGTGGGCTTGTTCCCACGGTTTGATGCAAAGTTGCGTGCTGTCATATTGTCGGCGTGTTCTCTATGGGGTTTCAGTAACATTAGCATATTGGTGAAAAAACTGCACACGCGCTTTCGCCGCCCTCTGGCAGGCGATCGGTCATCATACTTACCGCATACGAACAGGCGCGATAACTGACGGCGGCACCGATAAAGGTAAAGGTCATCATACAAATAATGACAACTGGGCTCCGGCTAGGAAAGAGCGGAGTTCGAGGCATATCGTGCGAAAATGCTAATGGGAATGATCAGCGTGATGACCAATAACGTTAGCCCGGACGGAAATCCACATGGCAATAATATAGAGAATATCCATTGCAGAAATATAAATACGGCCCATTGCTTCCACCTGTACGACCCTCTGCGCCATTATCCTGTCCAATTATTGGGATATCGTCCATGCCTTTAAGCCCATGATAAAAGGCAGACTGTGCAACGTAATAATATATGCCGGTTAATTATGCTATTAGGGGTAATGGGCAAGCCAGCCTGACACTGGCCCGCATTATTAACAATAGACTATTTCACCGCTTACATGGCTTTGATTAGATCCTGGTATTTTGCACCAAACTGATCGCGTACCGGCTGTGTCGCTTTGTAATAGTAATCGGTATCAATATCGTAGAAATTCACGCTGCCAGCCTTCATTTTATCCAACGACTACTTGTTATAGACATTCCACAATTCATGCTATTCCATTTGCGCTTCTTTGGTTAATTTAAGAATCAATTCCTGTTGATCTTTGGTGAGTTTATCACATGTGGGTTTTGAATAGAGGAAAACAGTTCCGGAATAATAAAATGGCGGCTCCACCAGGTAAAGTTTTTGGCGACCGGCATAGAGTTATGCGCGATGAATGTGGCGGATTGTTTTCCGTACCATCGATAACGCCGGTTTGCATTCCACTGAATACTTCACTGGTTCCCATGGCGATAGAGTTAGCGCCCATGGCTTTCAGCGTGGCCAGTGCTACCGGGCTGCTCTGGACACGAATCTTCATGCCTTTGAGGTCTTCTGGTTTGGCGACCTGGGTTTTGGTGATCAGGTTACTACGTGTACCGATATCCATTCAACCAAGGAACAGCAGCTTGGATTTGCTATTATTGGTAATCTTGTCACCAATTTCCTGACCAATTTTTCCGTCCAGCACTTTGTGCATATGATCTTCATCACGGAAAATATAGGGCAGGGTAAACACTTCGATTTCTGGCAAAATAGCAGCAATATGGTCATGGATACACGAATAATATCGATGGCACCAATTGCAACTGCTCAATCATTTGCTTCTCATAGCCTAATACCCGCCTGGAAAGGTTTTTATTTCCAGTTTCCATTCGTGGCGGATTTTAATTTCTCTCCTATTTTTTGTACGGCTACCATATTGGGGTAGCCTTCGGGGTGAATATCGGATGCTTTGATTTGCAATGCACTGGCTGAATAATTCATAAATAGCGTGGCGGCGGAGCTTAGGCAGATGCCTATCAGTGTTTTGGATAGCTTCATTCGGGTCTCCAGAAGCATCGAGAATATATTCGCGTCATTCATTCAATAACCTAATACATCATCAAACGTAATACTCACGTTTGATGTAAGTACCGATAAGCCTATCGTGCATTTCGGATTACGATTGAGGCGTTTCAATCGGTTGCACAGCGTGCAGATT
>JBPETC010000117.1:0-5626 GCA_051710325.1 Symbiopectobacterium sp. | reverse complement strand
CACGGGGATAACGCGCCCTGAGTTTTCTGATTAACGAGAACCGTTCTGGGAGTCTGATATCAAGAGCGCGATAGCCTTCTGTTCTGGAGTAATGGGAGAGGCTTTAGGTGTTTTTCCTTGCCCTTCGCCGTAGCCAGCATCATGTTCTGGATTATCTATTTTCTGATTTTTGTCGGGCTGGCGCTGCAAGTGAGCGGCGCGCGCATGTCACGGCAGACGCAGGCGGTGCGTGAAGGCATTGAGGATCAGGTAATTCTGGAGAAAATGAAAGGGAGTGAGGGACGAATCCGTGAAGAACTAGAGTCATGAGCAGAAGTGCCATACCACACAATTTTCTGTAATATTTCCCCACTTTATATTATGCCGATTATTACCGCCGTTGCCGGTTACCTGGTTTTGTGCCTGCTGGGTGCTTGCTCCTGTGTGATAGCTGTTTCCGCCCTTTCTCTATCATGCGCAAGGGCGGTGTGATTCAAATGGTCAACTGCTGCTCAATAGAGTGTTGCGTCGCAATAATGTGGTGACCGCCAAACAGATTTGCCCGATTGAGCAGATAATAGATTTGGTAGAGCGGCTGGCGTTCGATAAAGCCTTTATCCAGTGGCCAGACGTTTTGATAACCGTCATAGATTTGCGGCGGCAGCGAGGGAGTGAGGGGTAACATCGCCAAATCACACTCTCTGTCTCCCCAATAGCTGGCAGGATCGAAAAAGAAACTGCCATCGTGATAACTGGCGCAGTTATCGGGCCAAAGGTCGCCGTGCAGCAATGAGGGTTGCGGTTTATGTCCAGCCAGTCGCGATTCCATCTGCATAATCAACGAATCAATATCGCCAAAGTACATCCCTTTTTCGGCTGCCAATTGTAACTGCCAGCCAATGCGCTGTTCGGCAAAGAACGTGGCCCAACGCCGCTGCCAGCTATTAGGTTGTGGCGTGGTTGAAAGGTCATTGTCAAAATCCAGGCCAAACTGAGGCTGGTCGCTCCACTGATGCAGATGTGCCAGTTGCTCTCCAAGGCACCAGGCGCTGTGAGCGTCCAGCGGTTTGGAGGCAAGGTATTCCATCAGCAGGAAGCTGTAGTCCCGCGAACTGCCGACGCCATACACAGTAGGAACACGTACGGTACGACTGCGTGCTAGCAGCGCAAGCTGATCGGCTTCAGCAGTGAATTTGGGCAACATATCACGGATATCGCTCTTTACAAAAACATCATACTTCCCGTATTTGACCTGCCAAACTGTGTGCATCTCGCCAGCTTCGCACGCCTGGTGTTCGAAGATATCAGCGGTTCCAAGATGTTCATCCAATAGCTTGCCTATTGCTTGCCACATAGCGACACCCCTGTTGATGATGTTACGTAGAGATTGTTACCTTAGCGTATTCCTTATCAGTAAATATAAAGCTGTCGCACAGCATGGGCAATCGCCTCTGTGTCTCAAAGCTAAAGCAGTATAGCCTGAATCGTCAGAGGCGAGCTAAAAACGCGCTATCGTCTTAAGACAACGCAGTCTGCGCGGTACGCTGACGTCGGGTACGAACCTGATGAATGGTCAAGGCCAGGGCGAAGAACAGCGCTTGCACCAACACAATACAGGGCCCCGTAGCACCATCCAGATAAAAACTGATCAGCGTACCGGTAGCGCAGGAAAACACCGACACGCAGGTGGCAACGATCAGCATACCATCGAAGGTTTTATACACCATAAACGCGATGATACCGGGGGCGATAAGCATGGCGATGACCAAAATTACCCCAACGGCTTGCAACGAGGCAACGATCGTCATCGCCAATAGGCAAAGCAGGCCGTAGTGGAGCCATTTGACCGGCAGGCCAATCACGCTGGCATGGTGCGGATCAAAGCAATATAGCATCAGGTCACAGCGTTTGAGTATGACAATCACCAGCGTAACACCGGCAATCAGCAGGGTTTGCGTCAACTCCTGTGCGGTGATCCCTAACACATTACCAAAAAGAATATGCGACAGATGTTGGTCGGAATCTACCCGAGCAAACATGACCAGCCCGAGGGCGAACATGCCAGAGAAAACGATACCCATCACGGTGTCTTCTTTGACACGGCTATGCTCTTTCAGATAACCGCTGGAAAGCGCGCACAGCACACCAGAAGCAAATGCGCTCACCGCAAAGGGAATACCGAACAAAAATGCTACAACAATGCCGGGCAGTACGGCGTGGGAGATGGCATCCCCCATTAAGGACCAGCCTTTAAGAACCAGATAGCAGGAGAGCACCGCACACACTACACCCGTGACGACGGCGGCCAGCAGTGCGCGTTGCATGAACGGATAGGCAAGCGGTTCCAGAATCCAATCAAACAGCAGGCTCATGATAGATCTCCTTCTATCTCACGGTGGCGCGCGCGCCATGTTGCCAGCAAGCCATGTTTCGGGGCAAACAGAAACGCCAGCAGGAAAATCAGCGTTTGCAACGTGACAATCACTCCGCCCGTTGCGTCATCAAGATAAAAGCTGAGATAGGCACCTAATGCGCTGCTGATAGCACCGAGTCCAATGGCAATCACAATCAGTCTGCCAAAGCGGTCGGTTAACAGGTAAGCGGTAGCCCCCGGCGTGATCACCATAGCAATCACCAAAATGGCACCTACGGTTTGCAGCGCGGCGACAGTGCAGGCGCTGAGCAGAGTAAAAAACAGGATTTTAAGTTTCAATGGCGATAAACCAATGGAACGGGCGTGGTTCTCATCAAAAAACACCGCTAGCAGATCTCTCCACAGCACGCACATGATGATAAAAGTGACGCCAATGATAGTTTCGACCTGAAGCACGTCCTCATCGGCAATGCCGAGGATATTGCCAAAAATAATCGACTGCACATTAACTGAGGTGGGGTTAAGGGAAATTATAAGCAACCCGGCGGCAAAAAAAGTGGAAAAGATAAAGCCGATAATGGCATCTTCACGCAAACGAGTAATATGACGGATAAGCGTCATTGCCAAGGCAGCCAGCATTCCGGTAAAAAAAGCGCCTGCCGCATAGGGTAACCCCAGTGCGTAGGCTCCCGCGACGCCTGGCACTACTGAGTGCGAGAGAGCATCGCCCATCAGTGACCAGCCTTTGAGCATCAGGTAAGCGGAAAGAAAGGCACAGACACCGCCCACGATGGCACTCACCCAAATCGCCTTCACCATGTAGTTGTAATGGAATGGTTGCAACAAGAATTCAAACATCTACGTTAGTTATCCCCTTACCGGGGAGCGGAATGCCGGTGTGTCGCTGGGTTGAACTGTAGAATACGGCAGGGCGTTCGTTATCGGTCAACACGGTGACGGTTCCAGCGTCGTCGTCATGGAGGTGCTCGCTACCGAGATTAATGTGGCGCAGTACGCCGCCAAAGGTTTTCTCCAGATTACTCTGGATGAAGGTAGTCGCAGTGGGGCCGGCTGCCAGCACGGTGCGGTTGACCAGAATCACACTGTCGCAAAATTCAGGTACACTGCCGAGGTTGTGGGTTGCTACCAAAATTAAATCTCCCTCATCGCGCAAGGTTCGCAGCAGATCGATAATGGCATTTTCGGTTTTCACATCAACGCCGGTAAAGGGTTCATCCAACAGCAGCACACACCCTTGTTGCGCCAGCGCCCGCGCTAGGAAAACCCGTTTTTTTTGACCGCCGGAGAGTTCACCGATTTGGCGTTGACTCAGCGCACTCATGCCGACACGGGCCATGGCATAGTTTATCACGTCACGATCTTGCCGGCGCGGGATGCGCAAAAAGTTCATTTTGCCGTAGCGCCCCATCATCACCACGTCGGAAACCAGCACGGGAAAATTCCAGTCAACCTCTTCCGTTTGCGGCACATAGGCGATGAGATTTTTTTTCAATGCCTCACTGATAGGTTCACCGTTAAGACGGACATGACCAGAAGAGGGTTTCACCAGCCCCATGATACTTTTGAATAGGGTGGATTTACCGCTGCCGTTGACCCCAACCAGAGCGCAGATCGTGCCGCCGCTCAGTGAAAATGACGCGTTTCGAATTGCCAGGTGGCCATTGCTGTACGTCACAGAGACATCGTCGACAGTGAGGGCTAATTCAGGTGTACGAATCATTGATTGAATCCTTCAGCGATGGTGTTCACCGTGGTTTGCAGCAGATCCAGGTAGGTGGGAACCGGACCATTTTCATTAGACAATGAGTCAACATACAACACGCCGCCATATTTCGCGCCGGTTTCTTTACTGACCTGCTTAGCCGGTTTATCAGAAATGGTGCTTTCACTAAACACCACCGGGATGTGTTTTTCACGCACGGTATCGATCACTCGGCGCACTTGCTGTGGCGAACCCTGATCATCAGCATTGATCGGCCACAGATAGACTTCATTGAATTGATAATCGGTAGTGAGGTAACTAAAGGCCCCTTCGCTGGTGACCAGCCACTGCTGTGCATCTGGAATTCTTGCCAAACGTTCACGCAGAGGGGCATCCAGTGCGGTGATTTTTTCCGCATAGGCTTTAGCATTACGATTATAGATCTCCGCGTTATCCGGATCGGATTGCACTAGCCCCTTACGAATGTTCTCGATATAAATTAAGGCGTTTCTGGGGGACATCCAGGCATGTGGGTTAGGGTTTCCGTTATAGGCTCCTTCACGGATAGGCAGTGGCGTTATCCCTTCCGTCACCGTAACCGCCGGGACATCTTTAATATTTTCAAAGAAGCGACTAAACCAGCGCTCCAAATTCAAGCCGTTCCACAATATAAGATCTGCGGACTGAGCCTTAACGATATCCCGCGGTGTTGGCTGGTAGTTATGGATCTCTGCCCCCGGCTTTGTGATCGACTCAACGATAGCCGCCTCTCCCGCGATGTTCTGCGCGATATCCTGAATAATAGTAAAGGTAGTTACCACCTTAAGTTTATTTTTGGGATTCACGGGTGAAGAAAGAGTGAATGCGGCGAAGAGCGCTAGAGGTAGGGTAAGATTTAGAATTTGAGAAGGGGTGAAGGCATGAAAGAAACGCATAGACATATCCTTACAAGTCGCGATGGTTGATTATCAAATGATAATAATTTTCAATCGCATTTAAGTCAAGCGTCTCTTGTGATAACTGAGACGCTGATACTCTTTGTTTATCCACTGCCATGTGCTTTTGAGCGATCCATGCATATCCTGAACGTTTCCTTTTTGTATAATCTTGATTATATTTAACAAATTTTACTTAACGTAACGAATGAAGTCTAATTGTCGCTGCTGTGTTTATGATGTTTTCGTTGGACGCTAAATGCTCTCTGGTGGAATAACATGCATAAATTGTTGATTGGCCAGTGTACCAAAAAGTGTTCAATGGAAGTATGCGATGTTGGGAGAGTATTCGCAATGGGAGCAAAATCAGAAATGCGCTGGAAGATGGCCAGCATTATTTTCTTGGTAGTACTGGCGCTATTAGTTGGCATAATGGTTCACAAGGGTATTAATGGATCCTGGTAGGAGAAACCTGTATCATAGGATAGTCAATCATCCAATAAATTAATCACAGTATAAACCCTCCTGTTTTGGATGTGGAGATACAGTGGCTACAGTTGATGTAAGATGTCCGTTTTGTGAACAGACAGTCTCTGTAAAAAAACACAGTTATGG
>JBPETC010000116.1:0-5744 GCA_051710325.1 Symbiopectobacterium sp. | reverse complement strand
AAATCTGCACGCTGTGCAACCGATTGAAACGCCTCAATCGTAATCTGAAATGCACGATAGGCTTATCGGTACTTACATCAAACGTGAGTATTACGTTTGATGATGTATTAGGTTATTGAATGAATGATACTTTTACGGTCTGCCTTATCGTTGTTTCTCACTGTGTATATTGGATTGTTTCTCAACGCCTCCGTCTATTATCGCCGCTTCGATGATATCGCTTTTCCTGCTGAATCTGCTCTTACCAAATTCCTGTCAGCGCTAATTGAGTTATCGCTCAGCGTGCTGTTTACCTTTTTCCTGATGCGGTTGATCTCTTTGGGTGGTCGGTATTTCTACCGACTTATCGGCTAACTATTAGTATTGGTTTCTGTTACCACCAGTTACTATATGATATTTTAATGTGGTGATTGGTTACAGGATAATTGCTGCCGGTGATGACCACGGATATTGATTTGTTAAAGGAGGTGATTGGCTGGCGATTTATGGTCTGGACGCTGTGCGTTAGCATCATACCTTTGGTGATCATCTGGTAGGCCTATTTGCGCAATACCCTTATCGAATAATTAAAAACGTCAGGGAAACGTATTAAACCTGCGTTAATCCTGCTGGCTATTGTCACGTTGGTATTGGGCACCATGGAGTATATGAGGACCGAGCAAAAAGCGCATGGAAAAACAAACCAATGTCGATTTGCCCAATTATGGAGGTGTTATTGCGCACTCGTATTTGACATCCAACTGGATCTCGGCGTTAGGGTTGTTCGCTTACATGCAATATGATGAAAGTTAGGATGCGGCGGAGCCGTTCGATACCGCCAAAAAGTTTGTCTATATAGCCCGCTTGCATTGAGGATACCTATATATAGTTTTATCTTGGGGAAGACGGTCCGCTAGGAGCATATGGGGCTGCTCGATTATCAGCGTGATACACCCGCAACTGTCAAAAGAGCGTAATCTGGTGACGTTCCTGGCTCAATCTTGTGATACCTCCTCAACCAAGCTCTCCATGCGCTGCATGTTCGTGCGTTAAGGGTGTGGCTGAAAACAATCAGCAACGCACGTTGAAAGAACAAAATATTTTCAATGTGCTGCGTTCACTTGGCTTCACCTCAGAACTTTTTGCGATGCAAAGTGAGGTCTGGTTTTATAACAGCATTAATGCCAACAACTACATTCCGCAAAATGATCGATTCCAAAGAGCGTGAAGAGCGCAATGGAGGCAAATCTATTGACGATATGGTATTGGTCGATGAGGTGAATGGGTCATTAGCGCGTTATCCAAAGGGTAAGCATTTAATCGTTCTGCACATGAAATACTCCCATTATCTTTATTTGATATGCTATCCGCGCAGTTTCGCGCGCTATCAGCCTGAATGTATTGGGTTGATGCCTCCTGCTCACGTAAGCAACTGATTAATGAGTTTGATAACAGTGTGTTGTACACTGACACCTTTATTAAAAAGGTGTTAGATCAGGTGCGTGACAAGAAAGCGCTGGTGTTCTATTCCTCAGATCACGGTGAATCGATTGACGAGAACTACCATTTTGTACAGCATATCACGTGACGTTGCGCCACCTGAATAGTTCCGCTCGCCAATGCTGGTATGGCATCAGACAAGTTTCTGGCACAGCCGCAGAATACGCAGTTGTTTGAACAACTGAAAGCGCAGCAGCGTGTGCTCCCCATCGCCATGAAGAGTTGTTTGATTCCATATTGGCTGCCTGCCTATCGTTCGACAGACGATGGTATTAACGCTAGCAATAATTGGTGTGCGTTATTGTCGCGTTGATGGGAGAGTGGCTGTGCATTTTCGCGTCAACCATGCGCCGAGCGTGCCCTTTTGTCAAAAAGGGATTGACGTTTTTTGGAGGGCGCAGTAAGATGCGCCCGCATTCGGCTTCAGCGAGTAGTGCAGCCTGGTACCGAAACACGTTCGGGACGTGTGGGTCGGAGGTTTAAACCCTCTCTCTCCAACCACATTCCCCTCCGTTTTGTCTGATTACTTTCAGATGGGACGATAAAAACGGTAGATAACATCATCTGCGTTTTTTGTATAAAATCTTGTAGTATTATTTTATTTAAAATAATAATGTATCCCAAAAGATAATAAAAAATATAGTTTATAATTTGCTGATAATAATTGAATTTATGCTTTAGTAAGATGTTAATCTGATTTACACGTCAGACGTCAACTGACATTTTACTCTCTATCTTTGGGATGATATATTCAGAAATGGAGCGTGTGAAAGTGAATATCAATAAAAAGCTATTGGCATTATCTGTAGTATTGGCTGCAATGGGTGGTTGCGCTATCGCTAAGACAGATACCCATACACCCAGTATGGGTTATTCTCAAGGAAAGATACCTAATTTTAAAAATCTCCGCGGTGTCACAGCGAAATATCATTATCAGCCCGATGGTTCATTTGGCTTTATCAGCTCGCTGAGCTATATGGGCGGAGAGAAAAAATTTGATACTGATGGATATAAGGGAGAAGCTCATCTGAAATATTATTCATTGTTAGTGGGTCCTTCTTGTCGCGTCAATGAATTTGTGAGCCTTTATGGTTTAGCGGGTGTCGCGCATGGTAGTGGTAAAGCAAAGCTTTCTGGAAGTTACGATGACGGCGATAATGTATCTTACAAGGGTAAAAAATCAGGTTTTGCTTATGGATCCGGTGTTCAGATCTCTCCAGCAGCAGACTGGAGTATCAATCTAGGTTATGAAGGATCGACAATTAAAAATATGAAAATCAACGGATTCAATATCGGCCTTGGCTATCGCTTCTGATACTGAATGGCGTGATTGCGCCGAATAGGACTTCGGCGTTTTCTTTCCCTCCAGAGAATCTCTCATGGCATAATCGTCGTTGGGCGTAAACTGACACTTGGCGTGGTAATGCCATCACACGGTGATATTTTCATTATCCATAGGTTTAGCATACAAGAAACCCTCAATGAAAAATAAATAGTGTTACGTTTGTAGCACACGCCGTGTTGTGTCAGGTAATGAAGCTGACGCGCGGTTTCTATACCCATTCTGCTACTATTTTCAAATTAAGGGCGGTGAGTGAAATTGATAATGGTATCTAAAATCGGTGTCTCTTTTTCCTGTGACCAAATGGTGCGAACAAACCCCTGATCGACTTTCAAATAAAATAGTTAAGTGGGAAGCTTTGCAGGTAAGACAGAGAGTAATGGCCAGTGCCAAATCATCAATTGCGACATGTATGGCTTCCTGACATATTGTTGTTGCAAGCGCTATGCCACTTCCGCTCCTTTGCTAGTGAGACTGCGCTCGGTCATAGTTCTAGCGTTATCAAAAAGCGGCTGGGCCGCTACATTTGCCGCAAACTGGCGGATATCGGCGATAAATTCGCTGTCTTGCAGATGTTCTGCCGATACATTCAAGCCTAACAGGGTTTCCAGCAGTGACCAAGCGCAGGTGGTAATGCTTTCCGCCTGATCGAGCGCCAGAGTTGTCGTAGATTGCAGATCCACGTTGCACGATTTGTCGCGATTCGACAAAGGTAAAAGTAATACCGATAACAATGAATACCCGGGCGCAGATAATCAGCCAGCGGCCCGTTGTTGCGCGCGGACTCACGTCACTACTCCTTGTGCCACGTAGATGTGATTCTGCCTGTCGTGGCGTATAGCAATATGAAAAACCAGGCAGCCCCAGCGCAGCCTGAAACGCATCGCGACATAACTTCATTGACCCGATCGCGGATCTTACTTTTAGGCTGACCGAGCATTTTCAGGTCGTAGTCGATATTCACTCCCAGTGACGTATGGGGGAATAACGCATAGGACTAAAACACCATACAGATATCACGCTGCTGGATGTAGAGATCGGTCATGTCCTCGCCGTCGATATAGATGCGGTTTTCACTGGGTTTTTCAAGACCAGCCACCAGCCGCAGCATGGTGGTCTTGCCACAACCGGACGGGCCGAGTACTGCAACCATGTTACCCTGCGGGATCGTTAGATCGAGATTTTCCAGCACGGTATTAATGCCAAAGCGTTTTTCACGCCTTTGAGCTCAACGAAGTTTTTACGCGGTGCCTGCTCCGCTTTAGCGGTGACATGTTGGGTTAATACAGTATTTACAATAGTTACCTTATGATTATTATGCGTTTTTAGCTTTAAAGCGGGCGACGCGAGATTCGCTAACCAAATAATCAAACAGGAAAATGATCGCCAGCATCACCACGATCAGGATAGAACCGTAGGCGATAGTTACCCCATATTCGCCGTCCTCAACGCGACTCAGGATATTATATAAGCGGTGGCGACGCGCGTGTCCGGTGTCACCAGGAACACGATGGCGATGACAGTGGTCATAGCGCGCACAAAGCTATAGATCAACGCGGAAAGAATGGCCGGGCCGCAGCAGCGGCAGTAAAATGTAGACGATAGTGCACATTGCCCGGCGCGCAGGCTTGATGGAGGCTTCGTCCAGTAATTTATCCAGTTGATCCAAACCTGCGATACCTGCGCGAATCCCCACTGGCACATTGCGCATCACCATCGAGATGATGATGATGGCGGCAGTGCCTGTCAGATAAATAGACGCGTTGTTGAACGCCAGAATATAAGAGATACCTGCCACAGTACCCGGTACGGAAAAACAGAGCATGCTGGTAAACTTGATAGTTTTTTGTTGCGGAACTGCTGGTACACCACGATATAGGCGATCAACAGACCAAACCTCGCGGTGATGGGGAAGCAATCCCAGCGTAGAGCAGTGTATCGAGCAGTGAAGGTCCATGCGCCGTCGCTAATCCATTGTTCAAACAGGGTAATAAAGTTTTGCAGCATCAGCGTGTAATCCATGCCCCAGTTAACGTAACGGTGAAGCTGCCGTAGAAAATACTGCCATACAGCAGACCATTAAATGCTGCACCCAGGCAATGAGGATAAACGTGACACCCCACACCATCAGACGCGGCAGCGGTTATACATCATCCCGGATGAATTTACCGGAAATGGTGACGTAAGAGCGTTTCCCTATCCACAGGTATTGGATACAAAATACTACCAGCGAGAACACTAGCAGAATCACACCTAGTATACTGGCGGCCTAATAATCCAACTGTGCATCAGTGATGTAGAAGTAAATCTGCGTTACCAACACGTCGAAGTTGCCCCAAGCACCAAGCGGGTTACTGAAATCGACCAGAGACTGCACAATGACGATCAGGAAAGCGTTAGCCAGCGCCCGTTTTAGCAGTAGCAGGAAAAAGATGCGGTTAAAAGTTTGATAGCGGTTGGCACACGGTGTACAGCGTATTAGGACGCCACTTCCAGTAACGGGTGAATGCTCTTTATTGCACCGTCGAGGATCATAAAGGCCATCGTGGGTAAAGGCCAGTACCTGTGCAATCCAGATGCCGATGAAGCCGTACAGCGAGTTGGTGTTGGTCAGCCCCCCCCCGAACAAGGAAACATTAGTTCAGTCACATAGCCGGAACGGTTCATCATCAGCGTTACGCCCAGCCCAACGATAAATGTCGGAGTGACAATCGGTAGATAGAATGGAGAACACATGCTCGACAATGATGGTATTCTTGGCGATGCGTGAGATGTAAATCGCTAGCACCAGCCCAAGCTATCGCGCTCTTGATATCAGACTCCCAGAACGGTTCTCGTTAATCAGAAAACTCAGGGCGCGTTATCCCCGTGGCCACACTCTGCCACGTGTTCAGGGTTCGACGCAGCAGCTATAAATACTGAA
>JBPETC010000115.1:0-5756 GCA_051710325.1 Symbiopectobacterium sp. | reverse complement strand
GCACGCTGTGCAACCGATTGAAACGCCTCAATCGTAATCCGAAATGCACGATAGGCTTATCGGTACTTACATCAAACGTGAGTATTACGTTTGATGATGTATTAGGTTATTGAATGCACAACCGTTTTTCTCTATATTCATCTTCAAAAAAGGCATGATGGCGATATCCAATTCTCGCATTCCTCGGCGGAATGCCACAATGAATTCGTGCCTTATTATCGATATCCATTGCTTTTTCTACTTTTTATCAACGCCAACATGCAGTGTAACTCGGATGTCTAGATAAATACTCAACTAAATGTAAAATTTAGACATATTTAGCGCATATCAGCATATCGCTCAGAAGGTCATCGACCGTGCGCACGCTCAGTAACGCTCTCAAATATGCTAACTGAAAATCATGGGGCAATGGTACGAATAACTGCTTGCAAACCCTGCAAGCTTTTTTACCATTAGACCAAACGAAAATCTTCGCGAGGATGGTTACATGGCAACTCCACTTCCCTTTGCTACACAAACGGTTAAATCAAACTCCATCACGGCCTCGGCGCAGCTTCCCTCTACGCTAATAGCACTTGATGACTGGGCACTGGTGACGCTTACCGGCCCGGACACACGCACTTACCTGCAAGGCCATGTAACAGCCGATATTAATGCGTTAGCCCACGATCAACATGTACTTTGCGGTCATTGTGATGCAAAGGGCAAAATGTGGAGCGCACTGCGCCTGTTTGCCCACAACGATGGCTTCGCCTATCTGGTACGTCGCAATCTGCGTGATACGCAGTTAAATGAGTTAAAAAAATACGCCGTCTTTGCTAAAACCACCATCGCAGCAGAAGACAATCTCCAGCTTATCGGTGCTGCGGGAAGCACTATACGTGAACGTTTAGCCGAGGTCTTCTTTGCACTACCGGACAGTAAACACCCCGTTGTCAGCCACCCCTTCGGTACACTGCTGCATTTTACCCTTCCTGCTGAGCGTTTCCTTCTGGTACTGAACGACAAAGGTGCCGCCACGCTGAGTACCACACTGGCAGACAGCGTGCAATGGGCCGACAGTCAACAGTGGCTGGCACTGGATATTGAATCCGCACTGCCGATTATCGACAACGTAAACAGCGCACAGTTCGTCCCGCAAGCAATGAATATACAGGCACTTAACGGAATCAGTTTTAATAAAGGCTGCTACGCCGGTCAGGAGGTGGTGGCACGGGCAAAATTTCGCGGTGCCAACAAGCGAGCACTCTATTGGCTGGCAGGCACTTCACCGCGCATGCCAGAAGTGGGCGAAGACCTGGAACTGAAAATGGGTGAAAACTGGCGTCGCACCGGTACAATACTCGCCGCTAGCCAGTTAAGCGATGGCACACTGTGGGTGCAAGCGGTACTGAATAACGATCTGGAAGATGATAGCGTATTGCGCGTGCGCGATGCAGCGGAAAGTCAGTTGAGTCTGCAACCACTGCCCTATTCATTGTCTGAATAATTTCGCCATTAAGCACCGTTTCTGTTTTATGAAGAAACGGTGCCAGAGTGATATTTAGCGGCTAAACGTAAAGGTAGATTGCCAGAAAAATAGCACAGACTGCCAACACACCCAGCATAACGCCATGCCAGATGGCGTGGTTATAGGGAATACGTTTACACACATAAAACACGCCTAAGGTTATACTGCACCACCCCCGCTAGTGGGGTGATACACCTTGGATCTAACCCTGCATCAACTGATAAATCACAATCAATGACAGCTATCCCATTACCAGATACATCACCAGCGACAACACTTCAAAGCGATGTGCAAAGAACAAGTTTAAATAACATGCCCACCAGCGCTATACTCCAGATGATAATCATCAAGTCACGCGCCAATGATGAATACAACCCCACCAACAAAAACGGCATATAGATGCCCGCTATCAACAGATAGATAGTACAGTGATCGAACCGTTTAAACCAAGATTTAGCCTGCGGGCTGGGAATCCGCATGGTAGAACGTATAGGCTAGAAACAGCAGAATAATGGTGCCGCCATACAAACTGTAACTAGCGATAGTTATGCTCATAGCGCCATTCTCCACCGCTTTCACCAGCAGCACCAACTCGGCAATCCACAATACCACGCCAGCACTGTGACTGATACTGTTGGCGATCTCTTCCGCCAACGTATAACCCGCATTATTTTTTGATTTCACCATAATTCTGTTTTTTCTCCCAGCACGCGATTGCCTGTACAAACTTCATTCAATCTCATCGTGAAGAGTGTAATCGAGAATAGTTTCAGTGTACAAATGCACGCTAAAATTATTATTCAATCCGACGCGCTACTGCGCTTGAACCGAACCTAGCATCTGCCCGGTTCCCCTTTTGCCAGGAACAACATCATTAATACGCTGTATCATCTAATCATAGAAGGGGTTGAAGGAAAGGAGCAACAACGTATCTAAATCAAGAATCAACACCCCGCGTTCTCCGCGCGCGGCAATAAATACGCCCGAGTAAAATACCAAGCTCATACGGTGGCGTAGAGAAACGGCTATAAAGCGAATCGCTGTTAGAAAATGGCAGCGCTACGTGCGATAACGAGTAGATATCGTCGTGGTAATCCATTCCGAGATCGCGGCGCGTAACCTCCACATGCTGCCTGCTTTGGTGTCAAAGGCGACCACCTTTGCGCTTTATACCGATGAGTGCGCTTTGTACCGATGCGTTTGTGATCACCATGGTGCCGTACAAACAGGGGTCGGCGGCAACCATTGACCAATCGCCGACGCTGACGCATCCCGCAGTAACAGACTAAAATTGATGGGCGGTTGACATTAAACAGCACTAAATCATTGTCGTTTTTCGGCAACAGATTAAGAAGGCACTGATCACCGCCCGCGTACTGACGGTAAAATCCATTACCGACTGGAAAGTTAAAACCGGCGGCAGTTCCGACAACCGGCGCTGCCGCGCTTCCTGCTCTAACTGTGACTGCAACACACTGATAAGTAGATAAGACTGGCGCGCACCGTTCACCACGAACGAGTTATATTTGAACGGGTTGAATTCCGGCACAATACCGAGCCAGGCCGCTTTGGCAAACGGCGGGAATATTGCGGATAACTCAGCCAAACCAGAAAAACGCGCGCAAGCCGTAATGCCAATGATCGGAGAGATCAGGACAAGACGATCGGGCAACTTAGGATCTCTAAGAGTATCGAGAGCGTATTTCAGCGTGAGCGCCGCGCCCTTAGAAAAACCAACGATATGCAACGGTAAACGTTCTCCACCGTTCTCGGACGTAACAAAACGCGCAGCCTTGCGCACCGCTAAATGCGTGGCAACCAAGTAATCTTCCCAACGGACTTTGGTTAACGCTCCGGGCACAGTGCTGCGCGCCAGAATACGCAGCCCGATAGCGACAAAGCCGTGCTGACGATAAAGCTCAACCACATTTCGCATACTGTAGGTGGAGTCGGTTAACCATGCAAAAACACCACTTCACCTTTGGGGTCCCCATTCCGGTATCAGTTAATAAGAGTGGTTCCAGTTATGAGCGAAGCGCCAGGGATAAACAGGTTTGCCGACAAAATAGCAGTTTAAGGCAACCTGCTCATCCCTATCCAACATTCTGGGTCACCTGCTGAAACAAGAGCTCCTTATCAACCAAATATTGCTCCCAGTTGGCACGATCGAGTTGGTCAAGCGTCATCTCTGTCGGCACGTAAATGTTCCAGGGAACCAGTGCGGGTCCCCGTTATGAGTCAAAAACCCGAATAACCAAAATATCAACGCAATGGCTAACACGATAACCACCGCATATTTGATCGTGCGTCGAATAATACGAATAGGCATCATTGCCCCTTATTATTAGCCCTTTTATTGTGATTTTTACTTCGCCCTGTCACGGACTCAATGCCAAGCTCGTCTTATACATTGCGCGCAGTGCGTTTGTGAAGACCAGTAAAGCAGATTGTTTTGTGCCCTGACTATAAACGATAGTCGAATTTCCCCTCCAGAAAGGTCTGTTATCAGACAGAATAGTCAGTGCCAAAGGGACATCATAGCAGAATAAAGCGTATAAATTCTCACCAGCTTCCCCTGCAATGAGCCAGTTTTATTTGACTGCGCAGTGTTTGATAGAGCCGCGTTTGATACATCAATGGCTGTAAGGTGGTTTTGATGTCCCTAGTTTTACACACTCTCGAGTTTGGTACGCTGACCGAATTAGTTATTTTCCTGATGGAAAATGATAAGCTAAAAAGTGTACAGTTTCGTTCGAAAATCATTGGCAGTTCTCGTCACGAAGATTCGGCAGAGCACAGTTGGCACTTTGCCGTTGCCGCGATGAGCCTGGCACCCTCTACGCTAGTCAGGACGTGGATATTCAGCGCGTGATTCAAATGGCCTTGGTGCATGATATCGTCGAGATCGACGTTGGGCGACGTGATACTCTACGATCTGAGCGCTCAAGAAGCGATCCAGGCGCAGGAAGAAGCTACTGCGGTTCGGTTATTTGACCTACTGCCCGAACCGCAACGTCAGCATTTTCTGCAACTGTGGCAAGAAAATGAAGCGGGTGACACTGTGAACGCGCGTTTTACACTAATGATCGACCGCATTATCCCTATCCTGATGAATCTGCATAACGGTGGAAAAGCTGGGTGGAAAACTGCATTCGATTGGAGCAAGTATTAGGACGTGCCAGCTTTATTGCCGAGATCAATCCCGAACTATGGCGCTACCTGAAAGATCATCTAGAAACCACGCAGGCCAAGGGGTGGTTGGGGTAATTCTCCGGCTTGCCTACAACTTGATGCCCAGACACGAACGGTGACAGATGCGCTTTCACCCCGATCGGCCCCATGCTCGGCCCGTCGCCACCATGCGGAATGCAGAATGTTTTATGCAGCTTAAGGTACGGCACATCCGCGCTAATGTAGTCCGGGCGTGGTGATGCCTACCTACGCGTTCATATTCGCGCCGTCCAGATACACTTATCCGCCGTGTTGATGGACAATCTGACACACTTCACGAATGGTCTCTTCATAGACCCCGTGCGTGGAAGGACAGGTCACCATAATACAGGAAAGGCGATCGCCCGGCTGCGCTGCCTTCTCCTACAGATCGTGCAGATCGATATTCCCTTGTTTGTCACAAGCCACCATCTCTACCGCCATCCTGGCCATCTGTGCCGATGCTGGCTTGGTGCCGTGCGCAGAGCTTGGAATCTCAGACACAGAGCGCGCTGATCGTCACCTCGGCTCTCATGGTAGCAGCGAATGGCCAGCAAACTGGCATACTCGTCGTGCGCACCCAAGTTTGGGCTGCATACATACGCCATCATAGCCAGTGAGTTGCACCAGCCAACCGGAAAGCTGTTCGATCATTAAACGATGACCTTTTGCCTGTTCCGGCAGGCAGAACGGATGCAGTTCAGCAAATTCAGGCCAGGTGATCGGCAGCATTTCTGCCGTCGCGCTCAGCTTCATGGTGCAGGAACACAGCGGGATCATGGCACGGTTTAGCGCCAGATATTTATGCGCCAAGCGATGCAGATAACGCATCATCTCTGTTTTGCTGTGATAACAGTTGAACACCGGGTAGTAAGAATGGCATCAGTGCGCAATATCGCAGTAGGGATGAAGGTTTTTTCATGCTGCTTATAGCGCAGTACAACGCCATAACCACCTGGGCCGGGATTTCCCAGACAAGAACCATCGGTAAAAATTTCTACCTGCTTTGTCATCTCTGGTATACTTTGCCTTAATC
>JBPETC010000114.1:0-5803 GCA_051710325.1 Symbiopectobacterium sp. | reverse complement strand
GGAAGTGCTTGGACAGTGAACTTACTAATTTATGGTCACTGCGTCTGATTCAGGTTGGTGGTACCAAACTGGATTCCATTCGGGCTAGCGCGATACTGAATCGTTTCGTATGCAAATTATAACAAGTGTTTGGCATGGCAGAATGGATGATACACCGCTACCAGTCTTGACGATACGCCACACACCATCCCTACCACTCAGGTGGCGACCGTTATGTGAGGATGATGGTATTCGCATTGTGTACCCCGCCAGGATTGCAGTTTCTCCCGGTAATGCGGGTGAGAACTGTTGGTGCGCGGACCTTATACGATTCTAGGGTATTTCCGCGCTGATCCCTCAAATGCATAGTCGTTCACATCTGAGGGTTTTTACCGTAGCCGCGATCGGGTCCGACATTTACCGGATGACAATCTTTGCGTCGAAGGGAACCATCAAGGAAACCATCAACCGCCACGGTGAGTCCGTGTGGCGGGGATATAGAAGGATGTATGTTTATGCATCCTGATGTGCGTGACGTGGCCGTTGTGGCCGTCTTGGATGATACAGTATATGCGGTTAGCAGTCGCCAAATGTTCATTGTTGTTGGCGGATTTGTGTGCTTTTTTAGAACAACAGGGCGTGCCACATCCCGATTGCCTGACGCGCTGAGCGTGGTAAAAGCATTGCCGCTTACTCCAATGGGAAAAATCAATAAACAAACACTAACTAACGGCGCGTATTCTCGGTCGTGTAAGGGAACAGATAAAGGTAAAGAAACAATCATGATGGGATATCACAGTAGACGGAATCTGATTTTGCCTGAGGCTTCAAACGCTGCCAGTTATCGCGGAACTGCTTAACCAGTTGAAAGGGGAAGATCATTATATCTATGAGCGTTAATCCTGCTGGTATCTCGCGTTAGGGCAACGAGCATCATTAATCGTCTATGCCGCTGGCGAGCAGGTGACCACAATCACTGATAACGGCATCAATACCACACACGTCAAGGGATCGCCTGCGAAGTATGCCTGTCGCTTTCAAGCGACACATGGCGGTGAAATCTGCGCATCTATGGCGCAGCGGGGTTTCACTATGCGCTTTGTGTTCAGGAACACGCATACAAATCGGGGCGCTGGCCGGTGTTAAACCTGATTGTTCCGCGTGAGGAGCTGATTTTTTGCGATAACAGCGTCACCGTGTTAGCGGTGGGCGGAGGATGCACTGCGTTGTCTGCAGTTGTCTGATTGGATATTGAGTGCCGCGTTACCGTGGCGAAACGTCGAGTAGGGGATGCCTCACTTGACGCACGTTGCCGAACTCGCCTGCGATCAGGGCGATTACTACTAACGTGTATGCCAGGCTATTTAAGAAATTAACGATGTTCACTACAGCAAGGTGAACCCTGGAGCGAGCCATACCCCTGAAACAATCGGTGGATATGGCAGCAACGCTGCTTCGTGGATGCAAGGCCAACACGCCGGTACGCACGTTTTTATTGCGGCAGGGAGAGCGGGAAGCCGTCGGTTTTGTCCTGAAGTGGTGATGTCTGTCTAGCGGGACAAGGTGAGTATCAACACGTTGTCGGGCACCTGCGTAAAGCATCAGGATGCAAAGCATCAGGATGCCGGGCCCCGTCAAACACGTTGCTGAACTATTGGCTATGCCAGCTGGAGAGTGTAGTTATCAATGATTTGATGTCGCTACGTTAGCGGTGAATTGGGTTTCGGGAAGGATGCGTGGGACGCTTTTGATGCCCTGTTTCCCACGATAACCGCCACGGGCGTGCCGAAGCGCGCCGCGCTGTCGGCAAGTGCCCGACTTGAATCGTCCCCGCGTGAACTCTATTCCTGTGCCATACTCTGGTTAGACGGCCCCTTACACTCTTCGCGCAGAAAATAATTATCATTTCGTTTTTTCTGCATTAAGGAATAGACATGCTAAACAACAAGTACTTCTGTCACAAGCAAGTCATATACTCACTGTGCGCATGCACCTAATATATGATGTATGGGGGAGTGGCAGCATGCAACTCTCTACGTCGTCTGAAAATGACAGCATTGTGCGGGTCACTGTCCGCAAAATCAAAGAAGATCCCCAGTGTGTGCCGCTCAGTTTGTGCGTATTTGACAAACAAATGCTCGAAGACTGCCGTATCGATGATATTGCCCAGGTAATCCGTGAAGTACCGAACATAGGCATGAGCGCGCTGGGCGATGGGTGCTTCACGCATCTTTTCATGCGAGGTGTGGGCGCGTTGACGCAGCCCCTCGGGCACGATGACACCTCGGTAGTACACGTAGTACACCTACATTGATGGTGTACCGCAGCCGCTTTTTGGCTCTGATTTGCGTTTTCTCGACGTTGAACGTATCAAAGTGCTGCGTGGGCCGCAGGGCACCGTGTTTGGGCGCAATGCCAGGCTGGATCCATCAATATCTTACGCGTCAACCAAGCGATGATGTCCAGCACACACTGCATGAATATGATGGACGATACACACCATAAAGCGTTGCGACGTCTGATGACTTCGGGATTACCTGTGGGTGCGTCGCTGCATTGGAGCTCATTCTTACTGTGGTGGCGCGTCAGGCTATCGTGATTGTGTTAGCCAAAGGCGAAGGCGTTTTGTATCGGATATTGCCGCCGAACTTTTTAGTCGGGATTCCTCCTAAAGATCGGCACCGGATCTCAGGTTGGATTAACGCGGTGCTTGATTATTCCGATCGTCAATTGGGCAAAGCAGTGTCAGCGGTCAGCAAGGCATGCAGCAGTTTATGGCTTACGCACAGCAGTTTGTGGAACAACGCCGTCAAGGTACCCGGTGATGATATTGTTTCGCTGGCGATTTCAGGAGAACTTTCGCTGACCTGGGGAACTTGTAACCCCGATGGTGTTTAGGGTGTGGTGATGGCGGCCAGCTTGGAAACCACGCATAATGCCATTGCCAGCGGAATACTGGCGTTTATTCAGCATCCGGAGCAGTGAAAACTGTTACAACGAGAGCCTGAGTGAATGAATCGGGCACACTGGAGGAAATTTTACGCTGGACCTCTCCCACTCCGTACAACCGCCGCACTGCCACGCGCGATGTTGACTTCTCGGGTAACCGCATCAAAGTCGGCAAGAAAATGATGCTGTGGTGTGTGCATCTGCCAATCGCGATGAACACCAGTTCGAAAACCACTTCGCCTTTGATATCTGCCGCGAGAAAATGCCCATTTGTCGTTCGCGGTAGGGTGGGACACTGCTGTCTGGGGTACAGTTGGCAACGCTGGAGATGCGGTTTGTATTTCGGGAATTGTTAAACCACATTGATACTTTTTCATTAAACAGCCACGTAGAGTTGGTCCGCTGCAACAAACATACCAGTATTCGGCGTATGCCTCTGCGTCACAAAGGGATTATAGCGATAGATTGCGTCAATACGCTCTTGTCATGAAGAGAAATAGTTGTGACGCCGCGAAAGGGAGGGAAATTTTATCTAAAATGCCATACTCATTTTTTTACAGCGCTGTAATTGAGATGGCGTGAGACGTTATTAAAACAAAAATTCACGCAATGGTGTGGATTTTAAAGGGGTTGTCAGTTTTCATAAGACACAGTGATATTCCATAAGAAAACAGAAATGAATTAGACGTTAAACAAGAAATTCATCACATCGCCATCTTTAACGATGTATTCTTTCCCTTCAGAACGCATTTTTCCTGCTTCTTTCGCGCCTTGCTCACCTTTATAGGTGATGAAGTCTTCATACGCGATGGTTTGGGCGCGGATGAAGCCTTTTTCAAAGTCGGTATGTATTTTACCTGCTGCCTGTGGGGCAGCAGCGCCGACAGGGATGGTCCAGGCGCGCACTTCTTTTACGCCTACGGTAAAGTAGGTTTGCAGGTTAAGCAGCTCATAACCGGCGCGGATCATGCGGTTCAGGCCAAGTTCTGCGAGCCCAAATTCCGCCACGAATTCGTTGCGATCTACATCGTCCAGTTCGGCAATGTCTGATTCCAGCGCAGCACAAATCGGGACAACCACAGAATCTTCTCTGGCAGCGATTTCACGCACCCGATTCAGGTAAGGGTTGTTTTTAAAGCCATCTTCATTGACGTTAGCGATGTACATGGTGGGCTTGAGCGTCAGGAAACTCAGGTAACGAATGGCAGCTTTCTCTTCAGCGTTGAGATCCAGGTCGCGCAGAATTTCTGCTTTTTCCAACTTCGGCAGACATTTCTTCAGCGCGGCCTGTTCAATTTTGGCGTCTTTGTCGCCGCCTTTGGCTTTCTTCTGCACGCGGTGCAGTGCGCGTTCACAGGTATCGAGATCCGCCAGCGCCAGTTCGGTGTTGATGGTATCGATGTCCTCAGCCGGATCGACCTTGCTCGCAACGTGGATAATGTTGTCGTTCTCGAAGCAACGCACCACGTGGCCGATCGCTTCTGTTTCGCGGATGTTTGTTAGGAATTGGTTACCCAGACCTTCACCTTTGGACGCACCTTTTGCCAGACCCGCGATATCAACAAACTCCATCATGGTGGGGAGAATACGCTGCGGTTCAACAATCTCAGCCAGATTATCCAAACGCGGATCGGGCATCGGCACCACGCCAGTGTTAGGATTTATGGTGCAAAACGGAAAGTTGGCCGCTTTGATACCGGCTTTGGTCAATGCATTGAACAGCGTAGATTTACCCACGTTAGGTAGTCCAACGATACCGCATTTGAATCCCATACTTTTATCACCTTAAATAGATTATTAATCATATGGTTGTGTTTTGTCATCTGAACAAATAAATACGCTAGCGCCGATTATACACGGAATGGCGCATTAACTCGAACCGCCTGCGTGCGAATATCATTTCACGCAGGTTTATAGGCGTGCAATCGATTTATCGCTTTTACCATATTGTCTTTCAGCAAAATTTCAGTGCAGCGAATAGCTTCGTCGATCGCGCCGTCGATTAGCGTCTGCTCATTGGCGGGTGGTTTGCCTAGCACAAAACCGGTAACCTTACTTTTATCGCCGGGATGGCCGATACCAATGCGCAAACGGTGAAAATTAGGGTTGCTCCCTAATTTGCTCATGATGTCTTTCAAGCCGTTATGCCCGCCGTGTCCGCCGCCCAGTTTTAGTTTGGCAATACCCGGTAAAAGATCCAGTTCATCGTGCGCCACCAGAATTTCATCCGGTTGGATTTGGTAAAAAATTGCCATTGCCGCCACCGCTTTACCACTTAGGTTCATAAAAGTGGTTGGCATCAGCAGACGAACATTGTGGCCGGCCAGTGTGAGGCGCGCGGTATAGCCAAAGAATTTGGCCTCTTCCTTAAGCGATTGCCGATAAACCTCAGCTAACTGGTCAACGTACCAGGCACCAGCATTGTGGCGCGTAGCGGAGTATTCAGCTCCAGGATTCGCCAATCCGACGATCAATTTGATATTGCTCACGTTAATTCCCAGATTTTTGCGTCTCATGACGCCAGATAATAGAAAGTTAAACGTGTAGTTTACACAGGAGTAGGACAGTGAAAAGCCTCAAGCAGGTTGTTTATCGCGCGTTCAACGGGCGTGCAGCAGAAAACGGTTGGAAACGATTTACTTTAGCAATAATTTAAATTTTTTATTAATTTATTCACACTTGGTCAGTACTAAATGTAAAAAACGTTTCTAAACTTGGATCAAAATGTAAAAAACGTTTCTAAACTTGGATCAAATCATCCAATAAATTAATCACAGTATAAACCCTCCTGTTTTGGATGTGGAGATACAGTGGCTACAGTTGATGTAAGATGTTCGTTTTGTGAACAGACAGTCTCTGTAAAAAAAACACAGTT
>JBPETC010000113.1:0-5825 GCA_051710325.1 Symbiopectobacterium sp. | reverse complement strand
GCAACTGCTGGGATAACGCCCCTATGGAGCCATTCTTCCGGAGCCTGGAAGACCGAATGGGTGCCAACGAAGGCCTATAAAAGCTTCAACGAGGCTCAGAGTGCGATAATCCGCTACATCCACCGGGTATTTACAGTGAGAAAGATTTTTACGCGACTCTGCTTACATTATATAAAAACATACAAATAAGGATTTATAGGAACGTATAGGGAGGCATAAAAAAGGAGAAATGGTGCCCGGACTCGGAATCGAACCAAGGACACGAGGATTTTCAATCCCCTGCTCTACCGACTGAGCTATCCGGGCAACGGGGCGCATTAAACCGTATTGGCCAATTGCCGTCAACGGGTTTGTTCAGGAAAGCAACAAAATAACGTTGATTGCCGATCTTTCAGTCAGGATGATGTATTTCTTAGCGTTACGGCCCCGATTCTGTCAGATCAGTGAACAGTTTTTGTGTCATAGTGCAAAACGCAATACATCCTCCGCTAGATGGCGGGCGGTTGCAATGTCATCCGCGTGATGTTTTACCATCAATCGACTCAGGCAACCTTCGAGGATCAATTCCATCTGCTGAGCGACCATTTCAAGATCGTCCGTTTCCAACTGCGTTAGCAGTTTTCGCGTGTAGTGGAAGCGATGCCTGTTTTTGATGCTCTGCAATCTGATGGATGGGGTGATAGGTATCAGGATAGAAACTGTATGTGGCAATAAACAAGCAGCCGGAATAGCGTTGGTTTTGCAACGTTTCATGCAATACCTGATCCAGATCTTTTCCCTAACGGAGAGCGCTTCATCCAGTAACAGCTGGCATCTCCAGGTATCCACCTGCTGACTATGGTGCCGCAGGTAATCATAGAGGAGTGCTTCACGATCTGGCAAGAAGGCTCATGGCTTAACCGGTAATCCTGTGCCTCTCAGCCAGGGTGTCTAACGTTAAGACGGCAACGTCCTATTGTTCCAGTAAGATCAGCGCGTTCTCAAGTACCTCGTCCCGCTGTAGTTGCATCATATCCCCTTGATTTAGACTAGAGCGCTACCGTCGCGCAGTGGCCTATTGCCACAGTTTTTGAAAATTAGCCAGGAACGTCTCGGCATTCATAAAACCCGTAATGCGTGAGTCGTATCCTTTCCCGGCCATTACTGTCAAAAAAGAGTATGATTGGTAACCCTATAATCTGAAATTTTTAGCAATGCATTTTGCTGCGCACTGTTGGCGGTCACATCCGCCTGAAAAAGTTAAAACCTGGCCAGATCCTGTTTGACGTCCGTATCGCTGAAGGTGTACTTCTCAAACTCTTTGCAGGCTACAACACCAGTCTACATACAAATCCAGCATGGCAGGCCACTGGCTGCTCCTCGCCAGAGATTAGTTTACTTGCTCCAGATTCTGCACCAGTGTAAATGGCAGAAAAGTGGTGTGAGCGGTGCTGACTTGGCTTAATGACGGCATTAGCCACTTTTGCAGTAGACGAGCGGCGGTCACAGACACCAATCAAAAGCGGAAGCTGTATCAAACGCATACCGCGCCAATTGCTGCGCAAACCCAGCATGATCAAAGCCAACTCAGGAAGGAAATCACCAGCAGCCTCCACAGGCGCTCTCCCCAGATATCACCTACAACGCGTTCCAGCAGAAAAATTGGAAAGTCCAGAACAACAAACCCAAAAGCGGTTTTGATGTGCTGCATCCAAGGGCCACTGCGGGGTAAAAAGCGATTGCCAAACAAGGTTACTTCGATAAGCGGCAATCCCATGTCGAGCGCGTAGATATGTAGAGATAAAGAACGACGCCACCGGCGACGCTATTACCGCTTTGCGCAAATATAGAGCAGGATGGCGCTGAGAGAGACGATGATACAAGGCTAGTAAATCAGCCCAGTCAAAGCCAATGTCACATACAAAAGATTCCACCAAGAGAGCCGCTTTTTGCCGATTCCTCCACTGTGCCAGACGGGTTTATATGGAAGTGGAGTAGGACATCTGTAGGTTATTTAGAGGCCAAACATCGACAGCGCGAGCGCGATAAACAGCAGTGATAAGGCGATCAATCAACACAGCCGGATGCTGTAGCGTCGCCTGAAAGCGCAGTCCTACTGCCGCGATGATCATGCCGAGCAACGTGTAGTTCAGCGCCATGCCTTGCACATAGGTGTGAACGCCAGCAGCAGGGTACGGCACGCGGATACTTGCTGTTTCCGGCCAAGAATCAGCCTGGAAATCAGTAAGTACATCGGGAATACGCAGGGGTGAAAGCAACATCAATACCGATTAACAACGCCAAAAGTGGAGAAAATGGCAACTGTGTTTGGTGCTACAGGTGCTGTGACGATTTGCGCTGTATTGCTGGGCGTTGGCTAGCGGCCTGCGGTCAATTTCACTTAATGGAATTTCCCGCGTATCAGGTGGATAGCAAAAATTCGCATTATGCCGGCATGGCGGTGGGGTATGGATATGTCGCCGAGTACGGCTTGTTAGGGAGTAAGACTGATTTTATCGCGATAGAGATAATAAGCCGGTTGGCTTTGCTAGCGTAGCGTCAGCGTCTCTTGCTGTTTCTGAAAATCGAAAGCAAATACGCGATCTACCGTCAGAAAGCGGTTATTTTGTACCGCGTATATGACGGCGAAAATAGGAATGCGTCTGCCAGTTGAGGGCAGATCAGTGCTTAACAGTAGGATCAGCGTAAGGATTCGATTAGCCATGTCAGGTAATCTTTGTCTCCATCCGTGATCGGAACCACCAGCAGTTCTGGCTTTTGATAAGGGTGTTGTTGTTTCAGGCGTTGCAGCAGCGCAAGTTGGTGCAAGGTATCGCTCTTGATCACCAGTTGCACTTCGTGTTGCTGTTCCAGCTTACCTTCAAAGACATAGAAGGAGTGCGCGCCAGGCAGTACTGTGACACAGGCTGCCAGCCCGGTATTGAGCACATCTGTCGCCAACTGTTGTGCTATGGGTTCGTCAGGTGCAGTACACAGGACAACGATGCCGGTGCAGCTTGCAGGATTTTCCACGGTCATCCCAATGAAAGAGAAACTTGGGGTACTATACCCTTCTTTGAGGTTGAAGGGAATGGATGCTGGAAGGCGAAGCGTCGCCTGGGGTGAATGCTTGATTGACGTTACAGCACCAGATTCCCGGTTCCCCAGAATAAAGCCAAAGATGACGGATAGTGTAATCGCCAGAGCGCCAAGCACCAGGAACACGTGGTTAAAGATGTACTTGCTGATGCGAGTTTAACCGGTGTCATCCATTTCCACGGCGGCGGGCAGCATAGGATAGGTGGTAACACGAACAGCGCTAACACCGCGGCAAAAGACGCCACGGTAGTGACTAGCGTTACGCCCAACAATAACTCCACAGGCATCAGCGCGTTGGTTGTTTCCACCTGTGAGTAAAGCCGTGTCGAGGCAAAAACAAAATTACCGCCAGCACCCACGGGTAATTCTCAACAATGCGCCTGCCGTGCCCTGAATTTCACCGACGTGAGCTTTTACGAACGTATTGCCTAACTAGGCTAATTGCCTAACTAGGCTACTCCCATTACGCAAATGCAGGCGCTCATACCGGATTTTAAGGTGCTGGCAGAGAGAATTTTGGCGGTATCAGCTTACAGGTGATGTAGATCAGGGTGGAGACCGTCAGCATAAAGATCATAATGGCTTCGTTACGGGGCAGTATAGGTTTGGAGATGAGCCTGACAGTGTCGCTGATGATGGTGGGCGTAAAGTATCACCGTGACAATACAATACCCACTAAAAACAGCAGTACAGAGCACCTGGCCCCGTTTTTATCTCCAGCTTGCTTGATGCCGCGCAGCATGATTTCACCCTTTGTAACCGTGCTTGGTAGATCTTATCGTCTTTCAATTTATTGCCTAGAAAATTGGTCACCAAGGCGGTAAGCAATACCGCGCACAAGGTCGTAGGGATATAGATGCTGAGCAGCAGCAGATAGCTAACGCCTTTTGGTTCAAGAATGCTGGCAACGAAAACCATAGCGGCGGAAATCGGTGAAGCAGTGATGGAGATTTGCGACGCCACAACGCCAATCTATAACTGGCGAGAGGGGCGAATCCATTATTCTTTAAAGACTTCTGCAATCACCGGCAGCGTCGATAACGCGGTATGTCCTGTTCAAGAATAGGCGACGACAGGGGCCAAAAGGTGACATATTTAGGCTGACACCGTAGTAATTTTTCCGCCAGACTCACCATATAATCCATCCCTTCCGCGACCTGCATGGCCGAGATGGCGGCGATCACCGTCATGATGATTTGGATCACGTCGAAGGGAATGGCACCGGGTTTGATTTGAAATACCAGTATCAGAACTAAAACGCCAAGACCGCCTGTAAAACCGATACCGATCCCACCGAGCCGTTCACCGAGGTAGATAGCCAACAAAACGATAACCAACTCAAAGGCAAATATAGTAATGTTCCTTTTTAGATAAGAAATTGTTATAGTTATGAACAAACATGAGGCGCATAAAAAGGCGCGCCCGCAAAATTCCGACGTATCTGTCAGGGGTAACTCTAGCGCGCCTGATGGTGAGACGCGCTGAGTTAACCGATCGAACGCTTAAGACGTGTCGTTGTCATCCGTGTAACGTTTGGCTTTTTAGGCTGGGTGCATCAGGTTTCGTATCGAGAAAATATCATCCAGTTCGCTTTCGGTCAGCAAAGTGTGCTCCAGCACCACTTTACGCACGCTCTTTCCGGTTTCGGAGCAAATCTTGCCGACAATGCCACCATTGTGGTGGCCAATAAACGGGTTGAGGTAGGTGCAAATGCTGAGCCAGACGTTTTCAGTGCACCGGGTACCATTACGTAAGCGTCTCAGTCGGAAGTGGCTTCGATAAAATCCTCAGCTGGCACGCAGGGCAGTCCCACTCACTTCTGCCAGGCGCGTTGCACCACCAACTGTTAGTAACCGTCCGGTGTGTTTAACCGTATGCTGATGGTCGTCGCGCCCAGATTTACTTTCAGGAGCAACTCGCTGGTACGCAGCAGGTTTTTTGTTCTCTTCGTTAAGCAGTATAGATAAAGCAAGCGTGGAATTCCTGACCCAACGTCATCGATACCGTATCCTGTAACCGGGTACACCCCATATTTAGGGTGGTTTCAAATTCTTTAGTTCTTTAGCCTTGCGCTCGAAGCCATCCGCCAACTGGGTGATAGCCGCTACCAGCGTCAGGATGGCGCCGTACACCGAAATATAAAAGCCGGTGGGTAGGGTCACCGTTGGTGGACTGGAACTTGTTCAAATGATCGTTAGGTTGAGGTACTGGTATTCACCTTTGTTATGGCCCATCAGCTCCAGGCTAATATTGACCAGCACTTCATTGGTGTTCATGTTCACCGAGGTGCCCACGCCACCATGATACACATCAACCGGGAACTGATCTATGGATTTGCCGTTGTTCAACACTTCATCGCAGGCACGGATGATCGTATCGGCAATTGGGCATGGAATGGTTTTCAGCTCGCGGTTTGCCAGGGCAGCGGCTTTTTTTGCCCATCACTATGCCACGCACGAATTCTGGGATATCGCTGATTTTGTGGTTGCTGATGTAAAATTTTAAATTGCCCGAAGGATATGAATGTTCATAGTAGGCATTAGCTAGCACTTTACGGGTACCTAACAGGTATTCTTAAATACGGATGTTGTCTGACATGAGAGCCTTCTCTTGAATCCTGGATCATTCATTCAATAACCTAATACATCATCAAACGTAATACTCACGTTTGATGTAAGTACCGATAAGCCTATCGTGCATTTCGGATTACGATTGAGGCGTTTCAATCGGTTGCACAGCGTGCAGAT
>JBPETC010000112.1:0-5933 GCA_051710325.1 Symbiopectobacterium sp. | reverse complement strand
TGCCATAACTGTGTTTTTTTACAGAGACTGTCTGTTCACAAAACGAACATCTTACATCAACTGTAGCCACTGTATCTCCACATCCAAAACAGGAGGGTTTATACTGTGATTAATTTATTGGATGATTAAGCGACGTGTGTGATGCGTCTGGCTCGATTCTATTTTTTTATTCAAGCTTCATTGATATATTGCAGGGTAGAATGATTATTTTATTATTGATGCGCTACGTTATTATCACTACACTCAGTAAAGTGAGTCTGCTTTTTGTATTTTTAATATTTGTTATCTTATGATTATCCAGCATTTAAGGTCTTATAAAATTTCAATAGTGAAACAAATTTCATTTTCTTAACGCCATCGCTGGTTATATTCTTTTAACCGATAAGATACCGCTGTTGTCGGGAACCAAACGTTTTCTTTGTTGGTAGGGCTTACCATTGATTGGTATCCTGCCTATCGTTTTGGCTATCGTGTTAAGGTTAATGATAAATGAACATTCGGGATTTAGAGTATCTGGTTGCGTTAGCTGAACACCGTCATTTCCGGCGAGCAGCGGACTCCTGTCATGTCAGCCAACCAACACTCGGTGGTCAAATTCATAAATTGGAAGATGATCTGGGTGTGATGTTATTGGAACGTACCAGCAGAAGAGTGTTATTTACTCAGGCTAGCTTGCTATTGGTAGAACAAGCAAGAACCGTGCTGCGCGAAGTCAAAGTGCTTAAAGAGCTGGCGAGTTAGCAGAGAGAAACTCTATCTGGTCCACTGCATATTGGACTGATCCCCACCGTTGGGCCTTACCTGCTACCGTATAGCACTCCCATGCTGCATCGCACATTTCCTAAGCTGGAAATGTACCTACATGAAGCACAGACGCATCAGCTACTGGCATATCTGGATAGCGGCAAGCTGGACTGCGCCATTCTCGCGATCCTCAAGGAATCGGAAGCATTTATCGAAGTATCACTGTTTGATGAACCAATGAAACTGGCGATTTATCAGGATCATCCGTGGGCAAACCGTAAGGGTGTTGCCATGTCCGATCTGGCCGGTGAAAAACTATTGATGCTGGAAGATAGGCACTGCCTGCGCGATCAGACATTGGGATTCTGCTTCCAGGCAGGGGCAGATGAAGATACTCATTTTCGTGCTACCAGCCTCCTGGAAACGTTGCGCAACATGGTTGCCGCTGGCAGTGGGAGCACCTTGCTGCCTTCACTGGCGGTGCCTCATGAGCGCCAGCGTTATGGTGTCTGTTATTTACCGTGCTACAAGCCGGAGCCAAAGCGAACTGTTGCGCTGGTGTACCGCCCAGGATCTCCATTGCGCGGTCGCTATGAGCAGCTGGCGGATGCTATGCGGGAACATATGCAGCACCACTATTTGGACAGTGCATTAAAAAGGCGGTTTAACTCATTAAGTGCCGCTACTCGGTAAGCTTCCGCCATCGTTAGGTAATTAAAGGTTGTATTTTTGCCTGGTTTCTCGATGAAAAGTATCTTCAGACTCACCACGTTTTATGTCGACGATTTTCGCCTGCGCCAGATTTTTGAATTGCGCATGCCCCAACCTCATAGGGCACTTTCGTCGCACTAAGCTCCTGCTCGGTTTTCCCCACGGAGCTGATTTCCGGAATGCCGTAGATCCCTGTCGGGATATTCTCGATCAGGTGTGCACTGGCATTGCATTTGGCGATGGCCTCCGACGCCAATTGTCCTTTGTCGTAGGCCGCTGAAGTCAGAACGGGATAGCCGATGACATCGCCACAACATAGATGTGTGCCAGAGCGGTTTGGTACATGCTGTTGACTTTCAACAAGCCGCGCCCGTCGGGCACCAAATCGATTTTTCCAGCCCTAATGTCTCCGTGTTGAGTGCGCCCATTGGCGTACAGCCAAGCAGTCGGTCTTCATCTTTTTACCGGATTTAAATGACTACGGCATTGTTCCAAAAATGGAAGGATAAGGCGTTAGGCATTTCCTGATCGAGAAATGCCAGTAGGTGATCGCGAGCGTTGATCAGATCCACTTTTACGCTCAGGCCACGAAAGATCAAGGCATATACGCTTAGGCCACGCAAGATCAAGGTATATTCACAGCCAATCACGCCTGCGCCATAAATAATCACGTGCCTGGGCTCGTATTCCAGTTCCAGAATGGAATCGCTGTCGTAAATACGGGGATGTGAAAAGTCTACGTTTGCCGGGTGGTAGGGGCGCGAGTCTGTGGCAATGATAATGTGTGCGGCCGTAAGCGTATCTTGCATATTACACCGGGATACTGCACGGCAATAATCAATCGAGCATTCATCGATGAAATATGCTTCTTCACCTGAAAATATTTCGTAATGATTACGTTCGTAAAAAAACCTGACGCATGCAGGTTTGCTGGCCGATGACGCTGTCTGCGTGGCGCAGGATATCGGAGAACGAAGAGCGAATAGGGGAGCGCATTATCGCTGTACAACGGGTTTTAGTTAAATTCGATGATGCGGTTGACGCATGGCGCAATGCTTTGGAGGGGATAGTTTTCCAAATGCGTGCACCCACCCATCGATGTTTTATATCGCTCGATGACGGCCACTCTGGCACTTAGTTTTACTAGCCCCATCGTGGCGCAATCGCTACCCGGGCCGGAACAAATAATAATAGCATCATAATCAAAAGGTTTATGAGTTTGTTCTTGCTGTGTTAAGGTAGGGTAATCCTGTGTATTATACAAGCCAATAATTTTATTATAACACTGCCACGTTCATAATCCAATTACTGGTATGACAATCCTCTGTCTCATTTTTAATATGGCAAACTTTGTCTCAGTATGTCGCAAGCAACGTTTGCTATAGTGCTTTTCTGGAGAGGAAAGTGAATGGCGTCAGCTAAACATGGGTGTCAGAGCACAACAAAAAGAACGCACTCGCCGTTCCTTAATCGAAGCTGCTTTCAGTCAACTCAGTGCCGAACGGAGTTTCGCTAGCCTGAGCTTGCGTGAAGTCGCGCGTGAGGCAGGCATCGCTCCCACCTCTTTTTATCGCCACTTCCGCGATATCGATGAACTGGGTTTGACGATGGTCGATGAAAGCGGCCTGATGTTGCGTCAACTGATGCGACAGGCACGCCTACGCATTGCCAAAAGCGGCAGTGTTATTCGCACATCGGTCGCCACCTTTATGGAGTTCATTGGCAATAATCCAAATGCGTTCCGTCTGTTGCTGCGTGAACGTTCGGGCACCTCTGCCGCGTTTCGTGCCGCTGTCGCTCGTGAGATCCAGCATTTTATTGCTGAACTGGCGGACTATCTTGAAGTGGAAAATCATATCCCGCGTGAATTTGCGGAGGCCCAGTCTGAAGCCATGGTCACGATAGTGTTTAGCGCTGGCGCAGAGGCGTTGGACGTTGGGCTTGAACAACGGCAGCAATTGGAAGAACGCCTGGTTCTGCAATTACATCTGATTGCCAAAGGGGGTTATTACTGGTACAGAAAGGAACATGAGAAGGAAGTGAATACTTCTGACATGTAGCAGCGAACCTGAGGTGCTTCCCTCTGTTAAGGCGGGCGCAGTAGGCGTTTCATCGTGTTCCTGAGTGTTTAAAACACTTGAGTGTTGTGAAAACTACGGGAGACATCATGACAAAATATCTCATCAAGAAAAGGCACCCTGGTTTTAGTATTGATCGCAGGTTTATCGGTCAATGGTTCATTTGCCCCGTTGTTCAGGTTCAATTGTGCCCTTTCCGTCTTTCCGCTGGTTGCTCTGGTGCTTTCGGTTTACCGCCTGCACCAGCCGGTTACCTCAATATTGAGATGCCTGAAGGCATACCACTGTTGACCACCGCCTGCTTTTTATTGGGGTTGCTGCTGTATAGCACATTGGCTCGCGTTGAGTATCCGCAGATTTGCCTTCATTACTGTGTATCGTGTTAGTGTTCTGGATTGGCTTGCGGCTTAAAAAGCACCGCCCGTTAGACGGACGCGATTGTGTTCTGATGATTGCATTTTCGCGATGAAGATGGTGGTTGCACCTTTTCTCTAACAGTATGCCGCATTCCATATGATGGGTATAAGGGAACTGATCGAACAGTGCCAGACGAGTGATACGGTGTGTCGTCGTGAGTTGGGTCAGGTTGTTGCACAGAGTTTCCGGGTTGCAGGAAATATAGAGGATATGCGAGTAACCCTGCACCATGGACAGCGTTTGGTCGTCCAGGCCGCTACGTGGCGGATCGACAAAAATGGTGTTGCACTGATACTGATATTCTGACAAATCAATACCCTGAAAACGGGTAAATTCACGCTTACCTTGTAGTGCTTGGGTAAATTCTTCCGCTGCCATGCGAATAATCTGCACATTATCAATCTGGTTCGCGGCGATGTTGAATTGTGCCGCGGCGACAGACGATCTAGCGATTTCAGTGGCTAATACATGATTGAAATTACGTGCCAGTACCAATGAAAAGTTGCCGTTACCGCAATAAAGCTCGAGCAGATCGCCTGTTGATCCTGCAGTAGTCTTCAGCGCCCACTCTAGCATTTTGATATTGATGGCGGCATTTGGCTGGGTGAAGCTGCTTTCACAACCTGGCGGTATATCATCTTATGCCCGGCGACTGGCAGGCGTTCATCAACATAATCTCTGTCGAGGCAGATTTTAGTTTTTTTTGCCCGACCGATCAGTTGCAGAGCGAATCCCTGAGCGCGCAGTGCATCACACAGAGCGCGTGCCTGCTGTTTCCACTCCTCATCTAACGCCTTGTGGTAGATGAATATTACCACCACTTCACCGCTCATCGTCGATAGATAGTCAATCTGAAACAGCTTGCTACGCAGTATCACATCGTTGCGTAGTGCATCGATCAGAACGGGCATGAGTCGATTAATCAACGCACTGGCTGCAGAGAATTGTTCTACTCTAATCCGCTGTTTGGTCTTCTGATCGAACACGATGTGGTAGAGATTGCCCCCTTCGTGCCACATGCGAAATTCGACCCGCATACGGTAATGACTTACCGGGGAACGAAACACCTCTTCTTCAGGCGCAGCAAAGGGCATCATCATTTGCCGTAGACGTTCCGTTTTTTCCGCAAGCAGGTTGTCATACTGTTCGATGAGCAGGTTCTCTGGCGTCATGCTGTTCTCTGCTTCAAAACGGTGAAAAGGTGAAAAGAAGTTTACTTGCCAGTATTGTAGGGCATCTCGAAGAGATGTCCATCGTTGTTGCTGCGATAGTAATTTCACGTTGCGGAAGTCTAGACATTCGTAAGGAGCTATCGTAGCATAACGTGTCGTTATTACATGTTATGCTGATGCAGTGTCAATTAAAAGGGAATCCAGTGAGAACCTGGAGAGATGACGCGCAGCAGTAAATGGGAAGGGAATCGAAAGCATTACATGCAGCTATTGCCTGCGGGTGGGAAGTCATCATTTCTGATTTCAACAGCAATGTCACCTGAGCCCGAAGATCTGCTGGTTTACGTCGCAATGTTCACGATCGTCTCGATCTATCGATCGAGGTAATGCGGCATCCGCAATGTGATTTGGATGATAACTACATATCTTATAAAAATTATCTCTCCTGGTAGCGCTCTCTGCAACGGCTTTTTTGCTGGGCGCAGCAAACTGACAACAACACCATCGTGGTTACCGCTAATCGTTTTCAACAGCCGGTGAAAAGTGTGTTGGTACCTACAACGGTGGTGACTCGCGAAGATATTGACCGCTGGCAGGCAAAGAAGCTTGAGAGATGTGATGCGTCGTTTGCCTGGGGTGGATATTGAGCAGAGTGGTGGTTTGGACACCAGAGCGCACTGCATATAGAGTTTTTCCAGAACCGATTTTCTGATTGGTTTGGTGGTAACTCACCGTTATAGTCGTGCGGTCTGAGTGTACTGTAATATCCCGCGATATAGTCCGTTATGGAGTGGGCTGCTTCGGTGAAGCT
>JBPETC010000111.1:0-6002 GCA_051710325.1 Symbiopectobacterium sp. | reverse complement strand
CGTGAGTCAGCGAATTACATCGAGGCCCGCAGTACCGGCTGCAACAAGGCCGGATATAGAGCTGAAACCTACCGTCAATGTCAACACCGTGGAAGCCTTGCAAACGGGATGCGTTCATATAGACACCAGCGTGTTCAAATCCCCGGCAGCAGCCGCCACGTTGGCTTGGCGCAATTTACTCAGCTCTGTCAAGATTGATATCCAGATGGGATATCCGCTGCATGAGGCGCAAACGCATTCAGTTTACCCGTCACGCGATCGTCAAAACGCGCACTAACGGCAATCAGCAAATCACACGCCTGCACAGACAGCTTTGGTGCCGTGCATGCCCAACATACCGAGGTAGTACGGATGCTCGGCATCAACGGCACCAAATTCCTTCGGCGTAACGAAGGAGGGATTACCTGTCTCAACAATGAACGCACGCAGCGCTGACACAGCCTACGACATACCACACCAGCGTTATAACATCGGTTTTTTCGCCGCCGCCAGCATGAAACGCGCTTGTTCGATGGCATGCCCAGGGAAATTCGTCTGGCTATCGTCGACTGGCGTAAACTGTGGGGCTATCTCACTTGGTGGCCAACTGAATGTCTTTAGGGATACGACCGCTGCTGGCGATGGAGAAGGCTTCTGCCATGATTTCCAGCAGCGACTCTAGCAAAAATCTACCAGGAAGCTGTGTTTAGTGCAGGCCAGTTACAGGGGCCCAGTACGTCGATTTCTGGAAGGCATCAATACCGATCAGCGGTGAATCCACCTGACCGGTAATCGCCACGACCGGCACGGAATCCAGAAGCGCATCCGCCAACCCCGGTAATCAGGTTAATGGCACAGAGGCCTGAAGTGGCGATACACGCGCACCTTGCTGGTCGCGCGGGCATAACCTAGCGCCTTATTTATGATGGCACAACAGGTACTCAACGCCTCCGTCGTAGAGTGCATTGTAAAGCGGCATGATCCGCGCCGCCCGGATAACCAGAGACGGTATAGACACCTTTCGCCCGCAACGCTTATACCACCAATTGAGCCCGATTCATAGTTTATTTCCCAGACGTTGCCTGGGATAAACAGGATTTTATGCTGTAAGATATACTCCACTTCCTTCTCTAGTTTTTAGGCCCAACAAAAACCACGACCTTTACGTTACAGTGCTGGTTTTTTGAATTATGGCTTTATTTTAAGCTATTCTTCATCTTAGAGATGCCCTCGCACGGTGGTTAATAATCACCACAACCATGCTAATAATGACTAGGCTAATCACGAAGGAGAACGCTTTCATAAATGATTTGCTCTGTTATCACAGTCGAACGAATACTTACAGAGCTACCACAGATTTAGCGCAACTCCATTGACAATATTTTTTAACGCGTAATGAAAGTTGATGAAAAAATCTGCGTTAAATGCAAATTAATTATAATTAATTATATAGATATAAACAATTATTCATATTGTGTTTTTCTTTAAGCTTTCACCGACGACGTCATCGATTCCCATATAAAGTTGCAAATCAGCGCTTATTGCAGAGGAAACGCACTGTATGGTAACCACCTTTTTGCGAGCCGTTTCTGATAACGTTGTTTATACTGCCGCTTAGGCGCAATGACGCACGCTGTCGGGATTGATAGGAGGGAGCCTTATGTTATCTCCGCTGGCTGTTACCTATATGAGCGCAATGATTGGCATTCAGGCCCCTTGCGTGACGATCGAAGCCCATATCAGCAATGGTTTGCTCTCACTGACTCTGGTTGGTCTGCAGAAGCCACGGCTAAGGAAGCATGGGATCTGGTGCACAGCAAACCGCTCAATGCCGGGTTTACATTTCCCGCCAAGCGGATCACCGTCAATCTCGCCCGACGGATTTGCCCAAGGAGGGCCAGGCGCTACGATCTGCCAATCGCACTATCGATTCTGGCAGCCTCAGAGCAGATTTGTGGCAAGACGTTAGCGCAGTATGAATTTCTGGATGAATTAGGATTATCCGGGACACTACGTGCGGTTACTGGCGAAATCCCGACAGCCATCTCGGTTGGCAAGGCGGGGCCGGGGCAGGGCGGCAGCTTATTTTGCCAGTGGCTCATCAGCAAGAAATAAGAAATGGCGCTTATCAGACACGGTGAAGTATTACTGGCAGAATACCTGAATGCGGTGTACAGCTTTTTGCATAGCGGTGAACCCTTAGCTAGCAGCCAGGCGGTTGAAGTTCATGCGCCAAACCTCAACGACGACCCGGAGCTGACAGACATCATTTGGAAAGAGTAGGGAAAACGGGCGCTCGAAGTCACTTCGACCGGAGGCCACAACCTGCTATAGATATTCACTGCCGCTTGCACGAAGAGGATGCTATCTAGCAGCTGGGAGGCGTTAATAACCAACCTAGAGTTGTCTGTGCGTGCCTGGCACCGCATTTTGAAGAGAGCTAAGCAAGGACCATCGCCGATCTGGAGCAACAGCCGATATCCAGCGCGACCATTTGGCGGAGGCGATCAGTTATCGCTGTATAGAAAGGCTACTGTACCGCTTGCACTGCGATTTAGGGTAAAGCACAGAGATAGAAAACGGGGTCATTGGCCCTGCGAGTGAAAAACTTAATCGTCGCTATCGGTGTATTCTTCCACCGCATCTATCTTCGGCTTACCGCCGAACAGCGTGTGAAAAACGCTTTGGGCGACGAATACGTGCAACATATTTGGCCCAAGTTTTTCCATATCGGTGGATGGATGCATCACGTTCACCGCGGAACATGGCGACGAATTGAATCTCTTCCTCGGTTACCCGGTTGGCGTTTACCCAGAGCAAGCTCACTTAGCGCATAGACATAACTTTCCAACATCTGGGCTTCTTTGAAGGTGAAAGTCACCATGACAAGAAAAGCTGTGTGTGCGTGGATAGGATTTATTATCAAAAATAATTCGTTGTAGAAAAACTTTCCGCCATCTTACACGCTCCTAATTCTTTTGTAGTCGTGATGTTTATGGCGCGGAGTATTAGATAGGCTTGACATTCTGTAAAACGAAACATTTAAATTATCACGACAAAATTTTTTGGAGATGGGCGGTGGATACCGAATTACTAAAAACCTTCTTGGAAGTTAGCAAAACGCGGCATTTTAGACGCGCCGCAGAATCGCTATATCTGACCCCCAGTCGGCGGTCAGCTTTCGTATTCGCCAATTAGAAAATCAACTTGGTACAAACTTATTCGCTCGCCATCTCAATAATATTCGCCTTATACCGGCGTGCGAGTGGTTTTTCCCTGCGTAGAGAGTCTTATAGTCACCTGGCAACTGACTAAACAGGTTGAAGAACACGCGCGTGGAAGCAAATTCAGGAAATTGGTTCAGGCAAAACAGATAGTCGACGATAAAAACCCAAACTTAATCAATAGTGGAATATTTTGTTTCAGCATTATTAGTGCCTCCGCAACAGGCAGCGCAGCGAGAAACGCGGAGACTACATAATCAGGATCGCCAACACCCACCAACGTCTTAAGCGCTAAATTGAGTTCAGGATGGTATCCTCTGTCAATAGAATACCAGTATTCATACTTTGAATAATCAAGGCCCAGACCACTGCAAGCAGAAGATTAACCGCTCTCCAAGCAAGGAGCTACCGCCGATCACCACCGCTAGAATCGCATCCAGTTCAAGCCATAAACCGGCATTATTGACATCCGCATCGCGAATGTCGGCCGTAAAAATTATACCGGCAACCTCAGCGCAGATACCGCAGATGACATAGACAGAAATCAAGATCATGCGTGTGCTGATGCCAACGTTTCTGGCAGAGCAAATATTGATACCACCGCTTTGACAAATAACCCAAATGGGTTTTGCCCGTCAGCAACCAGAGCAGAAACAGCATGACGCAGGCGATGATCACTGTATCGGCAGATAGAATATAGAGCCGCTATCCAGATGTGCCAGCGCAGGATGTGCGAAGGTAACAATCTACCCTTCGGTAATCAGCTATGCGCGACACCACGGCTTGACACCATCAGCATCAAGGTCGCTACAATAATGGGCTGGATCTGTAACACGGAACTAGAAAGCCATTTTACAGCCTACATACAGCGCTAGTAAGCACTGCCGTCAGTAAAATCACTGGCAACGTATTCCCTTGTGCCGCAAGGCTCGCCGTTATGGTAACAGCGATCGCCATCACTGCCCCACCGCACCGAGAGGTCAATACCGCCAGTGGCGATTACCAGCGTAATACCTAATGCCAGCAATGCGACCTGTGTGCCGCGATTAAGGATATCGATTAGGGTGCCGAACAAACGGCCATCTTGCATATGTAGTGGAAAGAAATTGGGCGCTATCAGGCTATCGATTAACAGGATGACAACTAACGCCGCAATCTGTAGTAGCCTTTTACTGACACAGAAGCGCACCCGATATACGGGTTTATCATGCGCACCTCCTGGTTGTAATGCGATGGCGTGCATAACGGCAGCAACGGAAATCTCCTGATGCGCCAGATGTGCTAAGATATGCCACTGCTTTCTATCGCGCAACACAATGATACGGTCTGCGTAACCGGTCAGTTCTTCCATTTCAGAGGAGATAACCAGCAGTGCCATACTGCGCCTCACACAGTTTTTCTATCAAACGAATGATTCAGCATGGGCACCAACATCAATGCCGCGCATTAGATCATCAAGAATGAAAACTCGGTTCTATCGCCACAATCAGCGTAACAGCAACATCTTTTGCTGATTGCCGTCAGAGATAGATACTGAATTTCCTGCTCAGGACGCAGCGTGCGCACCCCCCCAATCTATCAATGAACATTTCTGCAATGCGGTTTTGCTCTTTTAGCGCCAGCGGACGCAACCACTCGCGCTTGGGCCTGTAACGCTAGAATAATATTCTCTCGAACGGTCGCTGAACCAAAGATGTCCTCGGTTATTGCGATCTTCAGGGCAATAACCAAAACCCAGCTTGCACATCTTATGTGAACTCCGAATGGAAACGGACTAATCATCAACCCTGGCTTCACCGCTATCCGGCGTTTTAATGCCAAAGACGAGCTGAGCGCTTTAATAGCGATTCATCAAAACTGTGGCCAGCATCATCTTTACCAGATCGATACGTGGAAACGCCGCCGTTATTTCACTGCTCACCAGTTTGCCGTTACGCAACACGGTTATGCAATCGCTAAAGCGATAAACCTCATCGATAAAATGGGTGACAAAAATCATGCCAACGTCGTCGTGCTCACGCAAATGAGACAAAATGCCGAACAGCATATCGACCTCATTCGCATCTAGGCTGGCTGTGGGTTCATAAAGGATCAACACCTTGGCAGAAAGATCGATATCTTGAGAAATAGCAATGATCTGCTGAATGACGATCGAGTAATTGCCTATTCGAAGCGAGCTTTCTAATTTGGAATGAGCAATGCGTTTTAACTTGCTCTTCGGACTACCGCCGGTCAAGGACCGGTAACATCTATTCGTAGCCCATAGTAGGCTACAATTTCTCTGGCATGCCGCACCATTTCTTTCTGATCAATCATGCCGAAGCGCAAGGGTTCTCAGCTCAAAAACAAATTTGCCGCCACCGACAGATTGGGTAAAAGTTTGATCTCCTGGTAAACGGTACTGATGCCTAAGGATTGCGCGTGTGCAGTGTTTAACGGATCGATAGCGTTACCTTCGAGAAAATCTCTCCTGCTGAACGCTAATAAACCCCGCTCAATGGTTTTATCAGCGTCGATTTTCCCGCATCGTTTTCACCCAGAAAGGCAACAATTTCCCCTTTGTGCAACGTGAAATCGACGCTATCCAACGCTTTAATGCAAGGAAATTCGACGTTCATTCCTTGGATGTCCAACAGCAGTTCAGTGTCCATCAGACTCACCTATGCCATTTGCATTATACAAAAGGTACGCAGTCACACCCCTAAGGATGCTCCCACTGCTTGTACGTACACGGTTTCAGGTTCTATTTCACTCCCCTCGCCGGGGTTCTTTTCGCCTTTCCCTCACGGTACTGGTTCA
>JBPETC010000110.1:0-6064 GCA_051710325.1 Symbiopectobacterium sp. | reverse complement strand
TCACATCTAAGGTGAATCCGCGGTTGGTGCGCGGTCTGGATTATTACAACCGCACGGTGTTCGAGTGGGTCACCACCAGTCTGGGTTCGCAGGGCACGGTGTGCGCGGGCGGCCGTTATGATGGCATTGGAGAAACGGTCTACGAGGCTGTTGGAACTGCGACCATATGGCACAACACCCCGACGATGAACGAATTCCAGGAAATCAGGTTAATCTTGCAGAGGTCTCTTCTAAACGCTCGGTAAGCTGATGCGCATGTTCTATACCATCATTGATGTGATCCAGCAGCACGTATTCCACTATAACACGCCCATGATTGACATGGGATTCTTCCAGATAGCGACGTACAGCGGCTAAAACGTCAAAATGTCATACTTTTTGTTTATGTGCATGATTTCATTGCGAATACAATCCGTGGGCACATGTAGCGATATTTCCAGAGCAACATCGATCATATCACACAATTTATCCAGTGCCGCTACGCTACTACACCAGAGGTAGAAAGTGTGACACGACGTTTGGATAAATCAAAATAGAAATCATCCAACATGATCTCCATGGCAGGCACCACGTTGTTCAGGTTTAGAAAAGGTTTACCCATGCCCATCATCAACCACGTTGGTGATTGGGCGTTAACCGGTGACTTTCTGAGCACCGATAATTTTCGCGGCACGCCACCACACCTGGCCAATAATTTCCGATATGCGCAGGTTACGGTTGAACCCCTGCGGTGCGATCGAACAAAACTTGCATTCAAGGGCGCATCCACCTTCGAGGAGACGCAGAGCGTGGAACGATCTTCTTCCGTAATGTACACGGTTTCGACCCGTTACCACCTACCAGAATCGCCCATTTGATGGTGCCGTCCGAAGGACGCTGTTCAGCGACCACTTCCGGCGTACGGATCTTGGCGATCTGCTGTAACTTCTGACGCAGCACCTTGTTGATATCCCTTATTTCGGCGAAATCATCGCTACAATAGTGATACATCAACTTAATCACCTGATTGGCGCGGAATGGCTTTCACCAATAGAGGCAAAGAGGCGCGCATTTGCTGGCGATTCAAATCCAATAGATTGATCTTTTTACCATCGGTTTTCACGACAGATGCAGCATCAGTAGTAGTAGTGGAAGAACAGGTGGCGGCAGACAGGGTGGTGCTTTCCGCTAAATACGGAGACTGGGACATGCTCATAATGGCAACTCTTTGCCTCGTTATTACACGTTGTGGCGCGACAGATGACGATAATATAAATAAGAAGTGCCTGGACAAACAGTGCGTGCTCATCCGGGGCACCGCATTGTACAAAGTTTAAAATAGCGATGCTACCGTTATCGCGTTTTTACGCTTGATGAGATTTTAAGCTTAATGCGAGAAAAACCGCCGCACCAGATTAACGCAGGCGCGGGCAGATTTCTTCAGTACTGAAGAAATAAGCAATCTCACGTGCAGCCGATTCCAGAGAATCGGAGCCGTGTACCGCATTTTCGGTAAAACTGTCTGCGTAGTCAACGCGCAGTGTGCCTGCCAGCGCATTTGCCAGATTGATCGCACCCATGATGTCACGGTTGCGCTGAATGGCGTTTTCGTCTTCCAAAACCTGCACCATGATCGGACCAGAGATCATGAAATCCACCAAACCATCAAAAAACGGCTTTCCTTGGTGCTCAGCATAGAAGCCTTCCGCCTGCGCACGAGTTAATTGCACCATTTTTGCGGCCACCAGCGTGAATCCGGCGCTTTCAAAACGCGCGTAAATGGCACCGATGACATTCTTAGCTACGGCATTGGGTTTTACGATGGAAAAGGTACGCTCTACCGTCATATTGACCTCAATATATCACACGCTAATAATGATCGGACTAAAAGAATTATCATACCAGTCAGTGAAAGTGGCGCCGATTATAGGGTGGCAACATTCACTTGACAATCTTATTGTTATATAGCATTTTTTTAAAAAATCGTATCTTTTTGTCTCGTCATTGCGCACATTTCCACACGGGTAGGCAAATTCCCATGTCTTGGCAATCATGGTGCGATCACAGTTCCTAAAGTGATTTGTTTACCTTTTGAGTAATTTTATTTTAAAAAATAAAATAGCTAAAATCACTGTATGATTCACTGTTAGACTTTATTCGTACGCTAAACCTTCTCAGGTGACACCTGATAGATGTTACCCTTAACAATCGCAATACGAATAGGGAAAAAGATGAAAAGAGCTGTCAATGCGTTGCAAAATTTCTACAAATCGCTGTACGGTCCGGTGTTGATCCTGCTAATCGTCGGTTTACTTATCTCATTTGGTAATGTGTTGGGTAACGGTAACCTGGTCGAGTATCTGTCTTTGCTGCACCACTCATTATACTGATCGCTAAATCCGTCGTTGCCATCCTAACCAACTTGGCGCTCTGGTGCTTGCCGTCGGCATCCACATTAGCCTTGCTACGCGTGATAAAGGCTATACCGCCCTGATCGGGTTGGTGACCTTTATCATTTTCATCAACGCGATGAACATTACGCTGCAATTTAAAGGCAAACTGGTACCTGCCGCAGAGATACATCCTACCTGGCAAGGTATGGGGCTGTGGGCGTGCAAGTGCTAGAAATGGGCGTGTTCACCGGTATGCTCAATCGGTACCTTTGCCGGTTATCTGTTTAACCGATATTCCACCAAATACTTTAACGACGTGAGGCTATCTATTCAGGCCACTATTTTGTCACCATTCTGGCAATCCTCAGCGCGATACTGCTCGGCTTTATCATGAGCGCCGGCCCTATGCCCAACAAGGTATTAGCGCACTGACCTTTGCGATTAAGGGTGCTGTACCGTTTGGGGTGGTAATTTACGGTTTCCTTGAACGAATTCTGATCCCAACCGGACTGCATCATCTGGTCTATACCCGTTTCTTGTATACCAAACTCGGTGGAACCGACGATGTGTGAGGCAAGCTGTATCAGGGGTGCGCGTAATATTTATTTTGCCGAAATGGCCTGCCTCAGCGTCACACAAACTGAGCCCGGCCATGGTCGCACTCATTCGTGCATCGTTTAATCCGTTAGCCAACGTGGCGGATTTGCATTTTCGTTTGCATGATGACGCTATTCATTTTGCGGCCGAAGCGGGAGAGGTTATAGCTCGTTCGAGTCTAATTTGGTGTTGCTGATTGATTTACTGCTGCTGCGGGCAATCTGGTCTAGTTGGCATCCCCTGAACATGGGATGCACAAGGTAAATTACGTTTTTGCCCATTTGTTTGAACTCACGCAGCAAGCTGCCCCACTTACGTTCATAAAACGGCGTGGCGTGTGGTGCAGAAAATAGTGGCTTACGCCGCCCCTTTTCATCCTTGTTGATGATATAAATATCCACCGGCTGATTGTCGACGACGGTATCACTGGAAACCGTGCCCACCGCCTGGATAACCGCCTCCACGTCATCCAAATCGACCAGCTCCAGACCGATTTGCACTACCCACGCCCCACGCCCGGTGCACCCGGGAGATACTTGGCAAGCACAGTTGCATCAGCGAATCGATCATTTGGTCCGGCAATGGATCCGGCAGGCTAAGATGCACTTCTATCGGCTCGTCAACCACACGGCTTTGCACAAAGCTATTGCCTTCACCCGCCAGCATGTGTTCCACTTCCTGCGGAAGAAACTCTTTTCCATAGGGGAATTTAGGTTAGGGCAAAGGAGCAAACCTTTGCCTCTGCGTTAATTCAAACAGAGAGCGGCTATCAGCGCCAGAAAAGCGGCTTCCGTCGATATAGCCATCTGCAAGGCTTCCAGCGACGAGAAAAACGGGATAGCAGTACTGCCATCGGGTTTTTCCCAGTGCTGAATCTCAACCTGACTGCCAACACTGTACAACAGGCAGTGTACTAGCACCCTGATAGACGGTAACGTCCATCAACTCGGTGAAGAATTCAGGCCAGTGGGCAGGCTCGGTCGCCGCGTTCATCAGCACCTCTTCCAGCTTATTTTGCGGTGTAAATGTCATACTTTGATTATCACTTACGCCTTATTCACTCAATGCTAGTCTTCGCTCAGCAATTGTCCAGCGTTCGCACGCTCAAGCAGGTCTACCCCGGTCGCTCACTGCTACGCTGCGCCTTTGCAGTCGATATGCGAGCCACCCTTTCTAGCATGACGAGACAAAATGCGACAAGAACGCCGCGGCCGTGCTGGCATCCGAGCGCCCCGCCCCGCCCGCAACGTTATTCAGCTTGGCAAAACTGGACGGCAGTTGCGAACGGTAAAATTCCTCCAGCGGCAATCGCCAGAAAGGTTCGTTCTCCTGTTTTGCGCTGATAAGCATGCGTTCAGCAAACGCATCATCAAAGCTGAACAACGAGTGATAGTCGTTACCCAGCACCGTTTTAGCCACGCCGGTGAGCGTGGTACAATCGATAATCCACTGTGGCGCTTGCGCACTGGCACCGATCAGGCCATCCGTCAGCACCAAACGCCCTTCCGCTTCGGTGTTCATCACTTCGACGGTTTTACCATTACGATAGCACAAATATCACCGAGACGGAAGGGGTATAAAGCCTTTGTCATGGACGATGCGTACAAAATCCTGCTGGGCGATTTCCAGCATCGCCGCGCGGGTTACGAGCGTAAATCGCAATGAAAAAGCTGCTTAATGCCAGCACTGGCAAAATAGCGTGACACAGCATATCCGCGACGTAGGCCCAACCAGTGAGATCGGCACCGATGGTGATGTTGCTTGCCGCTCGGCAGCCAATCAAGCTGCACGGAGAACAGAATCAGCGTCATCAACCCGATCCAGAACCCTGGCGTGGAGTAGAGCAGCAGTGCAAACATCGACAGCACACGGTCAGGCCATTTCCCTTCCCATACCGCCATCACTGCACCCAGCGCAATCCCGAACACGATAGCGATGGTCTATGAAAGTAGCATAAGCAGCGTGCTGTGTAGCCGTGCTATGATCAGGTCCATCACGGGTGCGTTATAACGCAGTGAGAACCCGGGCTGAAGTGGCTAAAGTTACCAAGGTATCTAAGAAGTTGGGAAAGAATAGACTGATCCAGCCCGAACTGGGCACGCAGCATCGTTATGGTTTCTGCGGTAGCGCTGCCCGCTTCGGCAGCCAGAACATCGGCAGCATCGCCCAGTACCAGTTGCAGAAGAAAAATACTACGATTACGATGCCGAGCGTCGTGGGCAGCGCATGCAATAGCGCGCATTGCAATCTGTTCATCGCCCTACCTCTATCAAAAAACACAGTCCCGCTGTCGCGGGACTGTCGTATTATTTACTGTTCAATCCAAATGTTAGCCAGGCTGCCGTTAATACACTAAATGCCGTTGATAAAGCCGTGGACGTGTTTGTTATAGATAGTCAGTTGGTTGATCTGCAACAGGTTCAGGTCTGGGTTCTCGGTAGAGACGTTAAACGCCAACCGCCGGATCGCACAGGTTGAAAATGAAGCTGTTATTGAAGTCAAAATCGCGGGTGGTATAGATCCGTTTAACAAAGATGGCGAAATCTTGTGAACGGATGGTGACATCAATACCCACTTTAGCCAACGCGAATTTCAGGTATTCAGCGATGCGTTTAAAGCTGTCGCCGTAAGGCACAAAATCGTGCACCAGGTGGAAGCGAATACCGTTGTCCTGACGCTGAAATCCGCTCTTTATCCAGCAGTTTGTTTGCCTTGGCGATATCGAAATTGTACGGTGACAGTATGCTGTAGTGGAACTGCGTCACTTCCGGCGTAATCCCTGTGAGAAAATTCAAGGCATAGATAGCCATACCACACCACTTTTTAGCACGTCTAGATTGATGCTGTGCGCGATCGTCTGATGCTGTGCGCGATCGCCTGACAAACCTTGCGGTTTTTCAGGCATGGTTATCCAGGTTAAACTCGATACGGGTTTTCGTCGGGCTGTAGCCATAACCGCGGGTTTCAATGATCATTCATTCAATAACCTAATACATCATCAAACGTAATACTCACGTTTGATGTAAGTACCGATAAGCCTATCGTGCATTTCGGATTACGATTGAGGCGTTTCAATCGGTTGCACAGCGTGCAGA
>JBPETC010000109.1:0-6300 GCA_051710325.1 Symbiopectobacterium sp. | reverse complement strand
GTACAGGAAAACGCTGGGCGTACCTTGCTGTTGTTCTCGACCTATTCGCCAGAAAACCGGGCAGGCCATCAGGACCCATGTTCCATAGTGAGTAAGGGGAAACCATTATACAAGCAGGCAGTGCCATCAGTTGCTGTGGCTGAAACAGAACGACCAGCTGGCTATCGTAGGTAGCAGCGTGACGGATAAAAACTACTTTGGTATCAATTTTGGAATTGCGGTGCGTCAGGGTAAGGATGCACTTGTCAAACGCTTCAATGACGCGCTGGACAAAGTCAAACAGACTAGCACTTACCAGTCCATCTATAACAAATGGTTAAAGCGAAGGAACCTTATTCTCAGAAATAAAAACGCGCCTTGACGGCGTGTTGTTGGCTACTACTGTTATCTGAAGGTTTTGGTTATGACAACTCAATATCCGCGTCTTTGACGCCAGCCATCGTTGCCCGACATGATTCTCCCTTATGCTGTATCTTGTTCAGGTGGCGTTCTAGTTTCGCGAGCAGCTCATTAATGGCAGCGTACATATCTTCATGCTTTGTGCTGGCGACCAAGAGATCATTGGCGTACTGATAGTCACATCGGCAACAAAAACCACCGGTTCTTTGGATAAAATAATATGTGGTTAATCAGGTTGTTGCCATTTATCCAGCTTGGTTAGAGGTCTTCGATATGCTGACGTATTTCGGGGTGATTTCTATTTACTTACTGGTAATGTTGATCGTCATATAACATATCTCTCTGCTTTTTCCGTCTCACTTAGATAGTTTCAGCATGGCCGTAAATATGATAAAATATTGATTTACATTACTTTTATTTGGATAGTCAGATAACCTCGTTGCAATTTGTGAAGCACATAGAGGAAGCGTGACGCAAAGCTTGCGACCTGATGCAACTGGTGGCATTCCTAGTAAGATCGATGGCATCCAGACAAGGTCATTGGCGGGATGATGCTCGTATACTATTCCAACGTTGGAATAAAAAAAGGCAAACCAAGGTTGCTTTTTTTATGTTTACGCGTGTGTTTATGGCCGTGTTGCTTTCTAGTTAAGCGGATTGCCCTCGACGATTTTCGCGACTTTATCCGCCTGACCCAGCAGTCGGAGTTCTCTGTAAGCATTTTCCATCAACGGAAGCGCTCTTTTCGTCGCTTGCGTGTCCGGAAAATCACGCATCATTTGTTCTACGCGATTAACAACGGCAACGTAGGCACCGCGTTTGGTGTAATATTCCGCGACTGAAAGTTCGTATTTAGCTAAACGTTCTTTTAGGAATACCAGACGTTTGTCTGCATCCGTGGCAAACTGGCTGCGAGGATAAGTTCGCAGCAACTGGTGGAAGTCACGAAACGCCGCGCGTGCATATTGCGGATCTCGGTCAGAGCGGTCAATGCCGAAGAACTTCTGAAGTGTGTTATTATTATCCTGAGCCATGTTGGTTAAACCACGCATGTACAGCACATAGTCCACGCTCTGGTGTGTCGGGTTGAGGCGCAGGAAGCGATCAATGGAGGCTTGCGCCATTGCCAGTTCTGCGGACTTGTAATAAGCATAAATCAGGTCAAGAAGCGCTTGCTGAGAATAGGGCCCGAAAGGATATCGGTTATCCAATGCTTCCAACTGTGTGATTGCTGCTTTAAAGTTACCGTCCTGCAATTTTTGTTGAGCGGTCGCATAAATTTCAGAAGGCGGACTGTCGGGAACTGTATCCTTTGAGCTGTTAGAACAACCCGCTAGCGACAGGCTCAACGTGCCTGCAGCCACCAGATATTTCATACGTATCATAACATTTTGATTATCCTTAGAGTGTTATGCCGGGAGACTGACTGTTACGCTCCCGGGTAAGGCTTAGCTACAATAGTACATTGTTCTAAACGGCATCGCTGCAAAACCTAACTAACGAAGAAGCTGTAACCATGGCACAACAACTAAAACTCACTGCAACGGTGGCTGAATCTCAACTCGGTCAGCGGTTAGACCAGGCTTTGGTCGAATTGTTCCCTGATTATTCACGTTCTCGCATAAAAGAATGGATCCTGGACGATCGGGTACAGATTAACGGCAATATGATAAATAAGCCAAAAGATAAAGTGTTAGGCGGTGAAGCCATTACGATTGATGCCTTGATCGATGAAGAAGTTCGCTGGGAAGCACAAGATATCGCACTGGATATCGTTTATGAAGATCAAGACATTCTGGTGATCAATAAACCGCGCGATCTGGTGGTTCACCCTGGTGCGGGCAACCCGGACGGTACCGTGCTCAATGCGTTGCTGCACCATTTTCCTGCTATTGGCGACGTTCCGCGCGCAGGTATTGTGCACCGCCTGGATAAAGGCACCACGGGATTGATGGTGGTCGCGAAAACCGTGCCAGCGCAAACGCAACTGGTGGAGTTGCTTCAGGCGCGTAAAATCACGCGTGAGTACGAATCCGTTGCGATTGGTCGCATGATGGCCGGAGGTACAGTCGATGAACCGATGAGCCGACATCCCACAAAACGCACCCATATGTCGGTATATCCCATGGGAAAATCGGCCGTTACCCATTACCGCATTATGGAATATTTTCGCAGCCATACGCGTCTACGCCTGCGTCTTGAAACGGGTCGTACACACCAGATTCGTGTTCACATGGCGCACATCAACCATCCGCTGGTGGGCGATCAACTGTATGGCGGTCCTACTCGTTTGCCTAATGGTGCATCAGAGGAACTGGTGACCACACTGCGCACGTTCGATCGTCAGGCTTTACACGCAACTATGATACGCCTTTATCATCCCATCAGCGGGATTGAAATGGAGTGGTATGCCAACATACCACAAGATATGGTTGATTTAATTGAGGTATTAAAAGCGGACGCCGAGACGTTTAAAGATGAATATGACTGGTGACAACAGGCTGATGACGAGCGAACTGATACTGCCTGAATGACCTGCACCGCAACGTGTGCGTGCCTATAGGTAATACCACGCGAAGACGAGGTGTGAGCCAAACACCCTTTGATTCGTTGAATCTTGGTGCGCACGTAGGCGATCGACCAGAGGTCGGTGTTAGATAATCGCCAGCGACTGGTCACGCTGGCCGAATTTTTGCGCCCCTACGTCGTCCGTGATGGTAGGGCTTGGGCCGGCGATCGGGCCGCAGGCGTTTAAGGTTGGCCATGAGGTGCGCGATGTTTTATTGAACAGCAACCCTGCCGCCGCAGATACATTTATCGCTAAAGATAACAAGTTCATTGCCGATATCTACCAGCTAGTACGTTTGCGCTTGTAATCTCAAGGCGTGACAAAAATTTTTGGTAGCGATGCCTGCACTGTGACTCAGGCCGACAAATTTTTCTCATATCGCCGCAATGGAGCTACGGGTCGTATGGCAAGTTAATCTGTCTGATATAACCTACTAAATTAAAACGATCCATGGCAAGTAAACTGCATTCCTTCTATCTTATATTATTACTGGCAAAATAATCTTGAAATTTTGAGTGATGACCTCATTTAATCTCCAGTAGCAATTTTTACCAGTATGTATGGGAGGAATTATGCGCCTGGATCGTCTTACCAATAAATTCCAGCTTGCCCTTGCGGATGCGCAATCTCTGGCACTCGGCAAGGATCATCAGTTTATCGACCCGTTACACGTCATGAGTGCGCTATTGCAGCAGGAGGGCGGTACGGCCAGCCCGCTGTTGACTACGGCAGGTGTAAACGCTATTCGTCTGAAAGCGGATATAGAGCAAGCCATCGCGCGTTTACCGCAGGTGCAGGGCGTTGATGGCGATGTGCAACCCTCCAATGAATTCCTCCGTACTCTCAATCTATGCGACAAGATTGCACAGAAGCGCGGCGATGCGTTTATCTCTTCCGAACTGTTTTTGCTGGCGGTGCTGGATGTTCGCGGCACGTTGAGCGATCTCCTGGCGCGGGCAGGGACAACCAAAGAAGCCGTTTCTAACGCCATTAACCAAATACGTGGTGGTGAAAAGGTGAACGATCAAAATGCGGAAGATCAGCGACAAGCGCTAAAGAAATTCACCATCAATTTAACCGAACGCGCTGAACAGGGCAAGTTGGACCCGGTCATTGGCCGTGACGAAGAAATTCGCAGAACAATTCAGGTGCTGCAACGCCGTACCAAAAATAACCCGGTATTAATCGGTGAACCTGGCGTCGGGAAAACGGCAATCGTAGAAGGATTAGCTCAGCGTATTGTTAACGGTGAAGTGCCCGAAGGGCTGAAACACAAGCGCGTGCTGTCGTTAGACATGGGAGCGTTGATTGCCGGTGCTAAATACCGTGGTGAGTTCGAAGAACGTCTGAAAGGGGTGCTTAACGATCTGGCAAAACAGGAAGGTAGCGTCATCCTGTTTATTGATGAGTTGCATACCATGGTTGGTGCGGGTAAAGCTGATGGTGCAATGGATGCGGGTAACATGCTCAAGCCAGCATTGGCGCGCGGCGAGTTGCATTGCGTTGGCGCAACCACGCTGGACGAATACAGGCAATACATTGAGAAAGACGCTGCGCTGGAACGCCGATTCCAAAAGGTGTTTGTGTCGGAACCCAATGTTGAAGACACGATCGCGATTTTGCGTGGGCTCAAAGAACGTTATGAATTGCACCACCATGTGCAAATCACTGACCCGGCTATAGTGGCGGCAGCGATGCTGTCACACCGCTATATTACTGACAGGCAACTTCCGGATAAAGCCATTGACCTGATTGATGAAGCGGCATCAAGCATTCGTATGCAGATGGATTCAAAACCAGAATCTCTGGATCGCCTGGACAGGCGTATCATTCAGTTAAAGTTGGAACAGCAGGCGCTGAAAAAAGAATCCGACGAGGCCAGTCAAAAGCGACTATCGTTGCTGAACGAAGAGCTTAAGCAGAGAGAGCGCGACTATTCCAAACTTGAAGAAGAGTGGAAAGCAGAGAAAGCCTCTCTCAGCGGTACGCAAAATATCAAGGCCGCATTGGAGCAAGCGAAGATCGAATTGGAGCAGGCGCGTCGTCAGGGTGATCTCGCTAGCATGTCGGAGTTGCAGTATGGTCGCTTGCCCGATCTTGAAAAACAGCTAGCGGCGGCGGCGCAGGCGGAAGGGAAAACCATGCACCTTTTACGCAACAAAGTTGGCGATGCCGAAATTGCCGAAGTGCTAGCTAGATGGACGGGAATTCCCGTTTCGCGCATGTTGGAAAGTGAACGAGACAAGCTGTTGCGTATGGAGCAAGAGCTTCATCAGCGCGTTATCGGGCAAGATGAGGCGCTCAGCGTCGTGGCGAATTCGATTCGTCGCAGTCGTGCAGGTCTTTCCGATCCTAATCGACCCATTGGATCGTTCCTGTTCCTGGGGCCAACCGGGGTGGGGAAAACCGAACTGTGCAAAACGCTGGCAGCTTTTTTGTTCGACAGCGATGACGCCATGGTGCGTATCGATATGTCTGAATTTATGGAAAAGCACTCGGTGTCTCGTTTGGTGGGCGCACCTCCGGGATACGTGGGGTATGAAGAAGGCGGATATCTCACCGAAGCGGTTCGGCGACGTCCTTATTCCGTGATCCTGCTTGATGAGGTTGAAAAAGCCCATCCGGATGTATTCAACATTCTATTGCAGGTGCTTGACGATGGACGCTTGACGGATGGGCAAGGCAGAACGGTGGATTTCCGTAATACGGTTATCGTGATGACCTCAAACCTGGGTTCCGAGCTCATCCAGGAACATTTTAGTGAAATGGATTATGTCGGGATGCGTGACATGGTTCTGGATGTGGTCAGCCATCATTTCCGTCCAGAGTTTATCAACCGTATCGATGAAGTCGTGGTATTCCACCCATTGGGTCAGGCACACATTATGTCTATCGCGTGTATTCAGTTGCAGCGCTTGTACAAGCGGATGGAAGAGCGTGGCTATCAGGTCACGATGACCGAGGCCGCATTGGAACAATTGGGGCTAAGTGGTTTTGATCCAGTTTATGGTGCCCGACCGCTTAAACGTGCTATCCAGCAGCAGATTGAAAACCCACTGGCTCAGGAAATCTTATCGGGCAAATTGATTCCGGGGACACCGGTTACTTTGGATTTTGATAGCAACGAAAAGTACATTGTTGTCAGGCAGTAATTAACATTACTTTTATAAGGTGAAAATATTAATGGGCGCAAGCCTGATGCAGTCATGCCGCGTGTGTGAAGAAGGCCTTCGGGTTGTAAAGCACTTTCAGCGAGGAGGAAGGCGATAAGGTTAATAACTTTGTCGATTGACGTTACTCGCAGAAGAAGCACCGGCTAACTCCGTGCCAGC
>JBPETC010000108.1:0-6361 GCA_051710325.1 Symbiopectobacterium sp. | reverse complement strand
GCTACATCCACCGGGCTTATATGCCATCTGGCCTCACTGGTATAACAGTGGTCTGACGCCAAACGAATCTGAGCGACTCTACTACTTACAGTCTAATCCGGTGGCCAGTATTAGTTGAGCACTACAGGTGACGAAACGGTAAAGATTAGTGCGCATATCGTGTATAATTCAGAAATTGGTACAGACAAGACCATCCAATCGACCCATCACATTTACCATACATTACATTCATCATTATGGCTCAAGGCACGTTATACATTGTTTCCGCCCCCAGCGGCGCGGGAAAATCCAGTTTAATAAATGCGTTACTGAAAACACAGCCGTTGTATGATACCCAGGTGTCGATTTCCTATACCACCCGAACCAAACGCTCGGAGGAAAATCACGGAGAACACTATTTCTTCGTTTCTGTGGATGTATTTAATCGTATGATTCAGGAAGATGCTTTACTTGAGTATGCCAAAGTGTTTGGCAACTACTACGGCACGTCTAAAGCAGTCATTGAGCAGGTGCTGGCAACTGGCGTAGATATTTTTCTGGATATCGATTGGCAGGGCGCAGAGCAAATCCGCCGACGAATGCCGCAGGCACGCAGTATCTTTATTCTGCCGCCGTCCAAAGAAGAGTTGGGACGCCGTCTGCGCGGACGCGGCCAGGACAGCGATAAGGTGATTGCACGACGTATGGCGCAAGCGGTAGCTGAAATGACACACTACGCGGAATACGATTATCTGATCATCAACGATAATTTTGATCTAGCGTTGTCCGATCTGAAAACTATCATCCGTGCTGAACGCCTATTGCTGAGCCGCCAGTCATTGCGGCATGATGCATTAATCACCCAACTATTGGCAGACTGACATCAGTTTCAGTATGATGCGCAGTCATTTTACTTCCTGTGGAGTGGCACATTATGGCACGCGTAACTGTTCAAGACGCTGTTGAGAAAATTGGTAACCGTTTTGACCTGGTGTTGGTCGCTGCTCGCCGCGCCCGCCAGATGCAAGCAGGCGGAAAAGATCCGCAGGTTCCTGAAGAGAAAGACAAATATACCGTTATTGCGCTGCGCGAAATCGAAGAAGGCCTGATCAACAATCAGATTTTGAATGCGCGTGAACGTCAGGAACAGCAAGAGCAAGAAGCCGCAGAGATCAAGGCGGTCACCGCGATTGCTGAAGGTCATCGTTAATCTCGCTACGGGTCGTCCTTGTATATCTTCGAAAGCCTCAATCTGCTGATACAGCACTATCTTCCGGAAGACCAGATCAAGCGCCTTCAGCAGGCTTATATTGTTGCACGTGATGCTCACGAGGGACAGACTCGCTACAGCGGTGAACCTTATATCACCCATCCCGTCGCTGTTGCCGGTATTTTGGCGGAGATGCGTCTTGACTATGAGACGCTGATGGCCGCGCTGTTGCATGACACCATCGAAGATACCCCTACCACTTACCAGGATATTGAACAACAATTCGGCAAGAGTGTTGCTGAACTGGTAGATGGCGTCTCGAAACTGGACAAGCTGAAATTCCGCGATAAGAAAGAAGCGCAGGCCGAGAACTTCCGAAAGATGATTATGGCGATGGTGCAGGATATCCGCGTCATTCTCATCAAACTAGCTGACCGCACGCATAACATGCGCACACTGGACTCGCTGCGTCCTGAAAAGCGTCGCCGCATTGCTCGTGAAACGCTGGAAATTTACAGCCCGCTGGCGCACCGTTTGGGTATTCATCATCTAAAAACCGAGTTGGAAGAGCTTGGTTTTGAGGCACTGTATCCAAACCGTTATCGTGTGATCAAGGAAGTGGTCAAAGCCGCACGCGGCAACCGTAATGAAATGATTCAAAAAATCCTTTCCGAAATCGAAGGGCGATTGAACGAAGCAGGCATTCCCTGTCGCGTCAGCGGACGCGAAAAACATCTCTATTCCATCTACTGCAAGATGCACCTGAAAGAACAGCGTTTCTATTCCATCATGGATATCTACGCATTTCGGGTGATCGTTAAAGAGCTGGATACCTGCTATCGCGTGCTCGGACAGGTGCACAGTCTGTACAAACCGCGTCCTGGCCGCGTCAAAGATTACATCGCCATTCCGAAGGCGAACGGCTACCAATCGCTGCATATCTCGTTGATTGGGCCGCACGGCGTGCCGATCGAGGTACAGATCCGTACCGAAGACATGGATCAGATGGCCGAAATGGGTGTGGCGGCGCATTGGGCGTACAAAGAAGGTGAAAGCAGCACCACGGCACAGGTCCGTGCTCAGCGCTGGATGCAAAGCCTGCTGGAACTTCAACAAAGTGCGGGCAACTCGTTCGAGTTTATCGAGAGCGTCAAATCCGATCTCTTCCCCGATGAAATGTACGTGTTTACCCCGGAAGGGCGCATTATCGAGCTACCGGCTGGCGCGACACCAGTCGATTTTGCCTACGCGGTACATACGGATATCGGACATGCCTGCGTCGGCGCACGCGTAGACAGACAGCCCTACCCGCTCTCTCAATCACTCAGTAGTGGGCAGACGGTGGAGATCATTACCGCCCCCGGCGCACGCCCCAATGCGGCATGGTTAAACTTTGTCGTCAGTTCGCGTGCTCGCGCCAAGATTCGCCAAATGCTGAAGAATCTCAAGCGTGATGATTCGGTGAGCCTGGGACGTCGTTTATTGAATCATGCTTTGGGTAATGGCAGAAAACTCAGCGATATTCCACAAACCAGTATCCAGCTTGATTTGGATCGCATGAAACTCACATCTCTGGATGACCTGCTGGCAGAGATTGGCCTCGGTAACACCATGAGCATCGTCGTAGCAAAAAACCTGTTGGATGAGCAGCAGCCGTTACAGCAAGAGCACACCGGTTTGCGCAAGCTGCCGATCAAAGGCGCAGATGGCGTATTGATTACGTTCGCCAAATGCTGCCGCCCAATCCCCGCTGACCCGATTATAGCGCATGTTAGCCCCAGTAAAGGTTTGGTAGTTCACCATAAGTCTTGTCGAAATATTCGCGGCTACCAGAAAAAGCCAGAAAAATTCATGACTGTCGAGTGGAATAAGGTTACAGAACAAGAGTTTATCGCTGAGATTAAAGTTGACATGTTCAATCATCAGGGGGCATTGGTCAACCTGGCCGCAGCGATTAATGCCGCCAACTCCAATATTCAGAGCATCAATACGGAAGAGCGGGATGGTTGTGTGTATAGCGCCTTTATCCGTTTGACCACGCGTGATCGGGTACATCTGGCTAACGTCATGCGCAAAATCCGCATGATGCCGGATGTCATCAAAGTGACCCGTAATCGCAACTGATCGCCATCGTACCAGTGATAGCCCTGACGATCCCGGTCGCACATATGGTACCGGAATAACGCAAGAGACATTGCATGACACCAGAACGCTACGCTCGCATCCAAGAGATGCTGACCAGTCGTCAACCTGGTTTGACGATGTGTATGAAGCACGTACACAAACCACACAATATTTCCGCTATAATTCGTACCGACAATGCCGTTGGCCTCCACGAAGTCCACGCCGTTTGGCCCACCAGCCGCACGCGTACACTGCTATCATCAGCAGCAGACAGCAACAGTTGGGTACAGGTCAAAACGCATAGCACCATCGCCGATGCCGTCTCGCATTTAAAAACGCAATGTATGCAGATTCTGAAGACCAACCTGTCAGCCAAAGCGGTTTATTTTCGTGAAGTCGATTACACGCGACCGACTTGCATCCTGCTCGGTCAGGAAAAAGCAGCATCACATAGAAAGCGCTTGCGCTGGCTGACCAGGACATCATCATGCTGATGATCGGCATGATGATGTCCCTGAACGTATCGGTCGCTTCTTCGCTGATCCTTTACGAAGCCCAACGCCAACGTCAAAACGCGGGTATGTACCAGCGTGAAGCGGGCATGCTTGATGACGATGAGCAACAGCGATTGCTGTTCAAAGGTGGCTATCCGGTGCTGGCGCGCGTAGCGACGCGGAAAAATTCCACACCCTCGCATCGACAATCTGAGGCAGATCATTGCCGACACGGCATGGTGGCAGCTATGGAATCCGCCGCCGAATAGCGAGAGCGCCAATGAAAAGCCACCTTCTAAATAAGCAACCGTTGAACACCCTCACGGGGGTCGGTGCCAATCAGGCTGCTAAACTCGCCCGCCTCAGGTTGAAAACCGTGCAGGACGTGTTGCTGCACCTGCCGCTGCGTTACGAAGATCGCCCACACCTCTACGCCATTGGCAACCTGCTGCCCGGTATCTATGCCACCGTGGAAGGTGACGTGTTGCGCAACGATATCGTCTTTGGACGCAAACGTATGCTGACCTGCCAAATAAGCGACGGCAGCGGCGTGCTGACGATGCGCTTCTTCAACTTCAATGCCGCAATGAAAAATAGCCTGTCTCCAGGCCAGCACGTTATCGCCTACGGTAAAATCAAACGAGGCAAGAATGGGGCAGAAATTATCCACCCAGAATACCGCGTACATGGCGATGCACAGCAACCGGTGGAATTACAGGCCTCACTGACACCGGTTTACCCAACAACAGAAGGAGTGCGTCAAGCTGTGCTGCGCAAGTTGACCGATCAGGCGCTGGAGCGTCTGGATGCACAACCGATAGAGGAGTTGCTGCCGCAGGAGCTAAGCCGCGGCATGATTGGGCTGCCTGAAGCGTTACATACTTTGCACCGCCCCCCGGCAGGCACGCAACTGCATGAGCTTGAGCACGGCAAACACCCGGCACAATTGCGTCTAATCATGGAAGAATTATTGGCGCATCACTTAAGCATGCTGGCGGTACGCACCGGTGCGCAGCGCCATCGCGCCCTTGCACTGCACACACAGGACGAATTAAAAACGCGACTGTTGGCCGCCCTCCCGTTCTCGCTGACTCAGGCACAAACCCGTGTCATTAACGACATTGAAGCTGACATGGAGAAATCGTTCCCCATGATGCGTCTGATTCAAGGAGATGTCGGCTCCGGGAAAACGCTGGTGGCAGCCATGGCGGCACTGTGCGCCATCGCTAACGGCAAACAGGTGGCGTTAATGGCACCCACCGAGCTGCTCGCGGAACAACACGCCATCAACTTTCGTCATTGGTTTGAACCCATTGGGATTGAGGTCGGCTGGCTGACCGGCAAGCAAAAGGGCAAAGCCCGCGTTGCGCAACAAGAGGCCATCACCAATGGTCAGGTCAGTATGATCGTGGGTACGCACGCTATTTTTCAGCAGCAAGTGCAATTTAGTGGGCTTGCGCTGGTGATCATCGATGAACAGCACCGCTTTGGTGTACATCAACGGCTAGCCCTGTGGGAAAAAGGGGTGGAAGTGGAACAGGGCTTTCACCCTCATCAATTGATCATGACAGCAACACCAATCCCACGTACACTGGCGATGACTACCTATTCCGACCTGGATACGTCGGTCATCGATGAGCTTCCGCCGGGCAGAACGCCAGTGAAAACGGTCGCCATCCCCGATTCTCGCCGTGAGGATATTATCACCCACGTCGATCGGGCCTGTCGGGAAGAAGGGCGACAGGCCTATTGGGTCTGCACGCTGATTGAAGAGTCCGACCTGCTGGAAGCACAATCCGCTGAAACTACGTGCGAAGGACTAAAGGCCGCACTGCCAGGTCTGCAAATTGGATTGGTACACGGCCGGATGAAAGCGCAAGAGAAGCAGGCGGTGATGAAAGCGTTCAAACAGGGAGAACTGCAACTACTGGTGGCAACCACGGTCATCGAAGTGGGGGTGAATGTTCCCAACGCCAGCCTGATGATCGTTGAAAACCCAGAGCGGCTGGGCCTGTCACAATTGCACCAGTTGCGCGGTCGCGTCGGACGCGGTGCTATCGCCTCCTATTGCGTGTTGCTCTATAAAACGCCGCTAAGTAAAACTGCACAACAACGCTTGCAGGTGATGCGCGACAGCAACGACGGTTTCGTTATTGCGCAACGGGATTTAGAGATTCGCGGTCCCGGCGAACTGCTGGGTACGCGACAAACCGGCAGTGCAGAATTTAAAGTGGCGAATTTACTGCGCGATCAGGCACTAATCCCCGAAGTACAGCGCGTAGCTCGTCACCTTCATGCACACTATCCAGAACATGCCAAAGCGCTGATTGAACGTTGGTTACCAGAGTGCGTGCGCTATACCAATGCCTAGCACCTTAGGTGAGACGCAGAAAAAGGTAGCAAATAACCCTTGTAGTACAAGTACGCCAATCATCCAATAAATTAATCACAGTATAAACCCTCCTGTTTTGGATGTGGAGATACAGTGGCTACAGTTGATGTAAGATGTTCGTTTTGTGAACAGACAGTCTCTGTAAAAAAAACACAGTTATGG
>JBPETC010000107.1:0-6626 GCA_051710325.1 Symbiopectobacterium sp. | reverse complement strand
CCGTAGGTTTTAGCTAGTACGGTGGTGATAGCTGCGGTCAGCGTGGTTTTACCATGGTCAACGTGGCCGATAGTACCGACGTTAACGTGCGGTTTTGTACGTTCAAATTTTTCTTTAGACATCGACTGTCCCTCTAAGACACGGATAAATCAGTGATAGCACCACATTAACCAATTAACCAAACTAACGCTTGACGAATATTTTACAGAAAGGAAATCAGGAGATGAAAAAGAAGTGGTGCTGATAGGCAGATTCGAACTGCCGACCTCACCCTTACCAAGGGTGCGCTCTACCAACTGTAGCTATATCAGCACTTATTGGAGCGGGCAATGGGAATCGAACCCACATCATCAGCTTGGAAGGCTGATGTAATAGCCATTATACGATGCCCGCATCCTGAACTCAGCTATCTGATTTCTCTGTTGAAAGCTTCTGCCTTTGCCAACACGATAATTACCTCGTCGCGTTGGTTCAGCCATAACCTGTATGGCTTTAATTTGGTAGTGGGGGAAGGATTCGAACCTTCGAAGTCTGTGACGGCAGATTTACAGTCTGCTCCCTTTGGCCGCTCGGGAACCCCACCTGATTGTGTACTTGATGGTGCCGGCTGCCGGAATCGAACTGGCGACCTACTGATTACAAGTCAGTTGCTCTACCAACTGAGCTAAGCCGGCATCAAGTGCTGCGCATTCTAGGTAGAGCGAGCCGCCTATGCAACAAAAAATTGCTTAAAATGTGCTATCACTTAAATTTTATCCAAATTCGAGCATGAATTCACGTTCTCTGCGATAAAATGTCCAAAGAACATCCAAATTAACGACCAATCCCGCACATTCCCCCTGTCGTGCATGCTTTTTTCAACATGACATTAGCATGATTCTGCACACCAGCCACAAGCAATGAACTTTTGCTCCAAGGTAACGCACCTCCTTCGTTATAAAGATGTGTTTAATCGCGTTAACGACGTAAATCTAGACTGGCATGTATCTTGCTATGTTTTGGTAAAGAGAGTCAGAGAGGGTTCATTTCGAGGAGGTTGCATGACGAAAATTGTTTTACTTAATGATATAACCCTTCCGGTTTACCGCACAGAACCGACAGACCTGCCGCTAGATGCGGTAATGCGTGGCGCATCTGTTGGCTATAAGATGCCTTTGTCTCACGAAACCTCAGCCAGCTATTTTCACGGATTACGCACATCTCTGGCGGAAGGGGTACGTTCACTGTGTGGATTGCCCGTAATGCCAAGGCATTATCTGAAGCGTGCTGCTTGAACTGTGCCAGAAAAGCAATGGCTTGAACCGGGCAGAGGTGCAAAACTGCTGGTGGTGCAAAACTGCTGGTACACAACCGCGCGCGTCGCCAAGGTATTGGCGGTAAACTGCTGTCGATGTTAGAAACCACCGCCTTTAAGCTCAATCGTGGCCTGCTGTATCTGGATTGGATACTCAGGTGGTTCCCAAGCAGAAGCCTTTTACCGCATGCAGGGATATCGCTATCTGGGGGAATTTCTGATTATGCCACTACTTCGCCCGATGGCAGTTATCTGCCCTATCTCCATCTACTACAAGTATCTATTTATCGCCAATAGGGCGACACCTGCTTTCAAGTTAATCGTTTCCTTACGCAATGGCGTCAGGAAATATCATATTGTTGTCTTCTTTTCTGCGTGTCCAACGTGGTAACCTGCCTGACATCTACTAATCGAATCAACATTACCGTGTATGACACCTGCGGCTTATACTTCCTGCTCATATAACACATGAGCAGTTTCTCCTCGAGGCAGGATGGTCTATAGGATATATTGGACAGATGAGAGACAGTGAGGAACCTTTGGCAACACCCTACTACTACCTACACTTCGATCGCCATCAATGGGCTGCATTGCGCAATTCAGTACCATTAACGCTGACAGAAGAAGAAATCATCCTGTTAAAAGGGATCAATGACGAGTTGTCACTTGATGAAGTTGCCGAAATCTATCTGCCTTTATCACGTCTACTTAATTTTTATATCAGCTCAAACCTGAGACGCCAGGTAGTATTTGAGCAATTTCTCGGCACTAACGGACAACGTATTCCCTATATTATTGGCATCGCAGGCAGCGTCGCGGTTGGCAAAAGTACTACCGCGCGTATATTGCAGGCGTTGCTAAGCCGGTGGCCTGAGCATCGTCGAATTGAATTGATCACCACAGACGGTTTTTTGCATTCCAAACAGGTGCTTAAAAATAGAAATCTGATGCAGAAAAAAGGGTTTCCTGAATCTTACGATATTCATAGTCTGATGAAGTTTGTATCGGATATAAAATCGGGAACTAAAATAGTCACTGCACCAATATATTCACACCTGACTTACGATATAGTGCAAGATAGCAATAAAGTGGTGGAGAAACCGGATATTCTTATCCTCGAAGGATTAAACGTTTTGCAAAGTGGCATGTATTATCCACACGCACAACCATGCACTTTTATTTCTAATTTTATTGATTTTTCTATATATGTCGACGCATCGGAAGATTTATTAAAATCCTGGTATATAAACCGGTTTTTGAAATTTCGTCTTGCTGCATTCTCTGATCCTAATTCTTATTTTCACGAGTATGCAAAATTAACGGAAGAGCAAGCAGTGACAACTGCGACCAAAATTTGGCGTGATATCAATGAACCTAACCTGCACCAAAATATTTTACCCACCCGTGAAGGCGCCAGCTTGATTATGAGCAAAAGCGCTAATCATGCCGTTGACTATGTGCGTTTGAGAAAATAGCAATATTACAAGGACAGTGTGGGAATCCCTCCTCTGCTAGCTATTTGCTACGCAGTGAGATTTCGCTATCAATGTAGGCCTTAATCTTACCGTTCTCTTCGAGTAACAGTGCGCCCTGTTCATCAATTCCGCGTTCAATACCATAGATTTCGCACTCACCTATAATCAATTTCACCGGGCGATTATAGCAATTATCGATGGCTTGCCAGCGAGGGATGAACGAGCGTAATCCCCCTTGTTCAAACACCTCCAGCGCGTTACTCAATTCAGTGATAAGCGTAGCAGCCAAAATATTACGATCAGTATCGATCCCGGCTTCTTGCAGGTTGATCCATTCCTGCATCACGCCCTGCCCAGAAGAGGCCCGCATCCGCAAGTTGATGCCAATACCGATCACTAACTGTGCCGTATCTCCTGTTTTTCCTATCAGCTCAACCAGAATGCCAGCCAGTTTGCGATCGTGCATATAGAGATCGTTGGGCCATTTGACTTTGACATCATGTGCACCGAGGCATTGCAGCACTTCTGCAATAACGATACCAATAGCCAGGCTCACCCCTATCGCAGCCGCAGGCCCCTGCTCCAAGCTCCAAAACATGGAGAGGTAAAGGTTAGCGCCAAACGGTGATTGCCACTGACGACCGCGACGACCACGACCAGCCTGCTGGTACTCTGCCACGCACGCATCGCCAGAGTGCAAGCTCTCCAGCCGGTCTAGCAGATACTGGTTGGTCGAATCAATGATAGGTAGCGCCGCAATGTTATTTGCTGGTAGTGCAGCACGAATAACATTCTCGTCTAGCAATTGCATCGGTTCAGGCAAGCTGTACCCTTTCCCTGTAACGGGAAACACATCCAGTCCCCATCCTCTGATGGTTTGGATATGTTTGTTAATCCCTGCCCGGCTCATGCCTAACAGTTCACCGAGGTATTCACTTGAGTAAAACTTACCGTCGGAAAGGATCTTGATGAGCGTTAAAGGGATGCGAATATCTTTCATGACAGCACCTCTGTTGCGCTTACTTCACCCTTTGAAGCAATAAAGCGTACTTCCGGCTCAAGCCAGAGTGCAAATGTCTCTGCAACGCTATTACGCACATAACGCGCCAGCGCGACGATATCGTCATTCGTCGCCTCATCAAGGTTGACCAACACCAGAGCCTGCTGCTGATGAACCGCCGCACCACCAATGCGATGCCCTTTTAACTGGCACTGATCGATAAGCCAACCAGCAGCAATTTTAACCGTACCATCGGGTTGCAGATAGTGTGGTGCATTGGGATAACGTATCAAGATAACCTGTGCTTGCTCGACGCTAACGACTGGGTTTTTAAAAAAACTGCCCGCATTTCCCATCAGCGCCGGATCAGGTAATTTTTTACGCCGCATTGCACATACCGTAGTAAAAATAGCATCAGGCGTCGCTGTTGCAGGATTGAGTTGCGCCAAATCACCATAGCCCAACAAAGGCATCCAGGACTTAGTCAGATGCAGACCTACTGCAATAATGGCAAACCACTGGCAGTATTCATGCTTAAAGATACTTTCACGATAGCCAAACTGGCACTGCGCAACACTGAGGCGGGTCACCTGATTGAAAGTAAGATCCAAAACATCAATGTATGCACAAAATTGTTTAAACTCAGCGCCATAAGCGCTAATATTCTGGATAGGGGCTGAGCCGACGCAGCCAGGGATTAGCGCCAGATTTTCCAGGCCTGACACGCCCTGTTGCAGCGTGTACTCAACCAGATGATGCCAGTTTTCACCGGCACCAACGTGCAGATTCCATCCGCGATCATCCTCAGTAATCTCAATCCCTTTTATGCGATTAACAATAATAGTCCCTGCAAAATCTTCCAAAAACAGGACATTGCTACCTTCCCCCACAATCAACACCGGTTTATTCTGTTCACTCGCATGACGCCAGGAAGCGGCCAATGAATCTGGTGTATCTGCGCAGACGATCTCATCGGCATAAACGGGTAAAGAGAAGGTTTGGTATGGCTTAAGAGAAGTGACACTGCTTGTCATCAGAACGTACTCTCCAGATTAAATACGCCGTAGTTTACCCGATCCCGCACACAAAATCTCTACGGTCCGCAGGCATTTTCGCTCCATGAGTAAAACAGGCATTCCACGCGGTGGATATTGGATAGCCTGCGTACTGCAAGAACCGGTTTCAAGATCGCCTGCCTGAGGGTGGTAGATCAGTTGCATGGTTTTTATTTTGCAAGGTGCCTCGCTTCATCGCGGTTGAGGCATATAGAGTTGGGGATTGATTCTGCTCGCAGTGCGCAGGCTATCCAATATATGTCCGCGCTGCTGCGCCACTTTATTCCCTCGCTCTCCGAGGAACAAAGCAGCAAGAAGATTACGGAATTGCTGAATATCGGCAAACTCAGGGCTTTTACCAACAAACGGAAGGCGTATTGCGATATGTAGTGGCAAATAGGGAAAAGAATAATACTCGCTATTGAACCGATTAAGCTAACGCTATCTGAACCGTGATCGCGCTTGCATTAAGTGATGAAAATCCGAGCTGCTCGCGGTTTTGGTCTCTATACAGTATATCATATGGAAAATAAAATTACTTGCTATCCCTATTCGGAGGAAAAAAGATGCGTCATCCATTAGTAATGGGTAACTGGAAGCTGAACGGCAGCACGCACATGGTTATCGAGCTGATCGCCTGTTTGCGTAAAAAACTTAGCACAGTGACTGGCTGCAACGTCGCTATCGCGCCGCCCGAGCTGTATCTGGATCAGGCAAATCATCAATTGGCCGGTGGCCGCATTGCGCTCGGCGCACAGAACGTCGATGTTAACCTGTCCGGTGCCTACACGGGCGAAACCTCTGCCACCATGCTGAAAGACATCGGTGCGAAATACGTCATCATCGGTCACTCTGAACGCCGCACCTACCACAAAGAAAGCGATGCATTCATTGCGAAAAAATTTGGTGTGTTGAAAGAAGCCGGACTGATCCCCGTGTTGTGCATTGGTGAAACTGAAGCCGAAAACAAAGCTGGTGAAACCGAAGCGGTTGTCGCCCGTCAGTTGGATGCGGTATTGAGCACACTGGGTGCCACAGCCTTCAACGATGCGGTTATCGCCTACGAACCCGTATGGGCCATTGGCACTAGCAAATCAGCAATCCCGGCTCAGGCACAAGCGGTGCATAAGTTTATCCGTGACCATATCTCCAAGCAGGACAAAGCGGTTGCCAAACAGGTTATCATTCAGTACGGTGGTTCGGTCAACACAGCTAACGCCGCAGAACTCTTCACGCAGCCGGACATCGACGGCGCACTGGTAGGTGGCGCGTCGCTGAAAGCCAATGCCTTTGCCGTGATCGTAAAAGCCGCCGCAGAAGCCAAGTGCGCGTAATGCGGTAATACTGCAACAGCGCGTCTGTTTTACGGATTCGCTGTTTTACTCTCTCGCCCCACCTCTTCGCTGTACTTCTTTTCTGAAACTTTTGTATCGCCTCGCACTAGGCACTTAATCATTCACAGTGAATAATCATTCACAGTGAATTTTTCACGTTACTAAATTAAAAATTTTATTTCTGAAAAACAAAAAACCATTTTACGGGATTAAATATTTTAAATATCTGGATATTTATTATTTTCTATAAAACCTACCTTTTACCTCAAGATGTATACGTCTCAAATCACACCGTAATCATCATACCAGGCTGTGCTAAGCTCTATAGAGGGAAGAACTGCAGTGACACACTGAATTTATGCCACTTAAACAGAGGTGATATACTCACCTCAGGACAACACAGGTGCCCCAAATGAAAAAAAAGAAATTTCAATGCAGAGTTTAAACGTGAATCCGCCCCAGTTGGTT
>JBPETC010000106.1:0-6705 GCA_051710325.1 Symbiopectobacterium sp. | reverse complement strand
CATAACTGTGTTTTTTTACAGAGACTGTCTGTTCACAAAACGAACATCTTACATCAACTGTAGCCACTGTATCTCCACATCCAAAACAGGAGGGTTTATACTGTGATTAATTTATTGGATGATTGATTAAAAATTTGCATAATCTATGCGGTGTCATCAGGGTGTGCTGAATTCGATGATGGCGCTTAATTTTCACCTATTTTAATGTGGAAAAGCGAATAAAAATTAATATTTAAGATGCATACCATTAACAATCACATTCTCCAACATCTCCTGATGCCCACTTTGGAGTTTCAGTAGGAGTTGTTTTGCGTGGACATATTTCGCTAACTGCTAAAGGGAAAGTTTCCCTTGCAGGATTTGCTGCCAGAGTTCACCATTCCGGTCCGCATAGCATTTGGCAACCCATTGGTTTAGCTTGTTATCTTCCAGCATACGGGCTGCAACTTTTAACGACAACGCTAACGTATCCATGGCACCAATATAATATGGGCGTGGAACAGATCGTAGCGATCGGTGCTTTGGCGACGCACTTTGACGTCAAAATTCAGTCCACCGGTTGTGAAGCCGTCCGTTTTTGAGGATCTGATACATGATCAAAGCATTTTCTTTTCCACGCTGTTCGGGAATTGGTCGGTATCACAGTCCAACTGCGAGTAGCCACGGTTAGCATCAACCGAACCAAAAATCCCCAGCGCGATGGCAGTGGCGATTTCATGGTGGAATGTGTGTCCTGCCAGCGTAGCGTGGTTTGCTTCAATATTAACCTTGATCTCTTTCTCTAAACCGAACTGTTTCAGGAAACCATAAACGGTCGCCACATCGTAATCGTACTAATGCTTGGTCGGCTCCTGCGGTCTTTGTTCGATAAGCAGTGTGCCAATCCTGAAAACAGATTTTATGCTTATGCTCAACCACCATCTGCATAAAGCGGCCAATCTGTTCCCGTTCCTGACGAAAATCGGTATTAAGCAAGGTTTTCAAGCCTTTGCGTCCGCCCTACTATAGCACGTAGTTTTCTCTCCCCTCCACTCGAGCTTCTGAGTAGCGTTCATGGCAGAAAAGACCTGTGTCGTTGCCTAGGAAAAAATTTCAGGATCTGGATTTTGGTGGCAGCACAGGCAGCATAACGAGGATGTGTAAAGCAGTTGGCGGTTCCCCAGAGCAGTTTTATCCCTGTTTGCTGCTGCGTTTCAGAAAATTTATTGATAATGATTTGGAAATTATACAGATAGTCATTCAATGAATTGCCTTCCGGTGCGATATCCACGTCGTGGAAGCAGTAGTAAGGCACGTCCAATTTTTGGAAAAACTCAAAGGTAATATCGGTTTTTTGTTTTGCCAATTCCAAGGGATCCCCTACTGCTTGCTAAGGATGTTCAAAGGAACCGGCGCCAAACATATCGGCACCGTTCTAACAGAACTGACTGTGTGCCAGTAGGCGACGGAAAAACGCAAATGCTCTGATATCAGTTTTCCAAAAATTTCCTGTTCGGGATTGTAATGGCGGAAAGCGAAGGGATTTGTTATGCCGCGGCATTCATAATAAACACGTTCAATTTATTCAAAATAGGTTGGCATGGATAACTCTTTAATAAAGTCATTCAGCGGGAAAGCAGTCATTGTTATTCATCTTCTGATGGGATCGCCGTTTGCTCAATTACATTATTTCACACTTGTGTTCAGATAATTATTAAGCGTACAGCCAATCGCAAAAAATAATGTAGAGAAATATTCTGAAGACACATTCATAAATAATAAGGAATGGTTGAGGGTGATAACAATACAATATGACCGACTTCATAAGATTATGATTAAACTAAAAACATAATTTTTTAGTGAAATCTATAATTGAAGCTGCGCCAGTTACCGGAAACACTTTTTCTTGGTAACGTTTCTTTCCTACACGTTAAACGTTAAAAAAAGAAAGGTACTCATGATGAAAGTTAAATACTTCTTACTGTAAGCCTGTGCTGCACTTACGTTAATAAGCCATGCCGGATTTACCAAAGAGGTAAAAATTGGTATGGCAATCGATGAATTGCGTTCGGAACCCTGGCAGAAAGATCGCGATCTTTTTCTTGCCAAGACGCAAGAGCAAGGGGTCGACGGTGTTCGTTTAGTCTTCGAACGGCAATGAGGAAACCCAGTTTTCTCAAATAGAAAACATAATAAATCGTGGCGTCGATGTCCTGGTGATTATTTCTTATAATGGCTAAGGTGCTTAGCAATGTGCTTGAAGAAGCAAAACGTGCTTGAAGAAGCAAAACGCGAAGGTATCAAGATTTTAGTCTATGACCGCATGATCAATAACGCAGATATGGATTTTTATATCTCGTTTGATAATGAAAAGTGGAAGAGTTACAGGCGAAATATCTGATTGACAAAGTGCCATAAGGGAATTATTTCCTGATGGGCGGTCCTCCGGTGGACAATAATGCAAAACTATTCCGTATAAAGGCCAGATGAACATATTAAAACTCTTAATTAACTCTGGAAAAATAAAAGTTGTTAGTGATTAATGGGTCGATGTCTGGTTACCAGAAAAATGCCTTGAAAATTATGGAAATGCACTAACGGCAAACAATAATAATATTCAGGATGTCGTCGCCTCCAATGGTGCCACCGCGGGCGTTGCGATTCAGGCTTTGGCCGCATAAGGCTTGGCGGGCAAGGTGGCGATTTCCGATCAGGATGCGGATTTTGCGGCGATAAAACGCATTATCGCTGGCACGCAAACCATGGCGGTGTGCAAATCAAACCGATCACCAAGCTGGCAACGGAAGCCGCTGATATTGCCGTTGCGTTATAGGGGCGGCAAAGCCCACAAATTCAATGTCTCGCTGAAGAATGGATTGAAAGCGGTGCCGTCGTATCTATTAGCGGCTGTACCGATTGATAAATCCAACATTGAAACCACCGTGATTGTCGATGGGTTCCATAAAGCCGCCGATCTGAAGTGATAACTGGCCCCAAGTGTCTTCTGATACCGGGGCTTAGGCTACTTGTGTTACCGGGTGTGCGGCGGGTGAACGACAGAGGTGAGAATGCCGTTCTTGTTGGAAATGAAAAACATCACCAAGGTGTTTGGCAGCGTAAAGGTGGTGGGTAACGTCAGCTTGGCGTTTGAAATCGGACAAGTATTATCGCTATGCGGTGAGCATGGTTCTGGGTAAATCGATGATGATGAAAGTGTTTTGTGCCATTTATCCCTTCGGCAGCTATGTTGAAGATATCGTCTTCGCTGGCGATCCGCTGGACGCTAGCCATATTCAATGATACTGAGCAGAAGGGTATCACCATCATTCATCAGGAACTGGCGCTGGTCAAAAAGATGAGCGTGTTGGAGAACATCTTCCTGGTAATGAGTGGACGACACGTGGCATATTGGACAGTGATTCGATGTATTTGCGCTGCCAGACCATGCTGGCGCGCGTCAAGCTTGAGGTCGATCCTCATATACAAGTCGGTGAACTGGGTCTGGGCCAACAGCAACTGCTGGAGATTGCCAAGACACTTAACAAACAGGTACGATTGTTGGTATTGGACGAACCGATAGCCTCACTGACTGAGCGGGAAACCGCGATTTTTCTGGATATCATTCGTGATTTGCGAAATCACGGTATTGCGTGTATCTACATTTTCCAACAAGCTAAATAAAGTCAAAGCTATTTCGGACGTCATTTGTGTGATTCTTGATGGCAAGCATGTCGGTACTATCCTGCCGACTCGCTTAGTGAAGAGCAGATCATCGCCATGATGGTGAGGCGGGAACTAACCGAGCTTTACCCTTCTAAAGCGCATGACATTGTCGAGGAAGATCCTGCGTGGCGAACATCTGACGGCGTGGCATACGATTAACCGCCATATTCTTCGTGTCAATGAAGTTTCCCTTCGCGCTGCGTCGGGCAAATTCTGGGCGCCGCGGGGCTTGGTTGGTTTCCAATGATGCAATGCCTGTTTGGTGCTTACAGTGGACGCTAGCAGGGCTATATTGTGCTTCAGGGCATCCTGCTAGCAATCGTTGATTGCTAGCAGGCGATAGCGCTGGGTATCACGATGGTGCCGGAAGACCACAAAAATATGGCGTTGTTCCGGTGATGAGTGTGGCGCAAAACATTACTCTGGCGGCAGTAGACAGCTTTTTTGGTTATTTTCTTCGCTGGATGACGCGCGCGAACAGGATGTGATTCGCCAGTCGATTACCATCTTAAAGTGAAACGGCCAGCCAGGATTTAGCCATTGCCTGCCTGAGCGGTGGGAACCAGCAAAAAGCGGTGTTGGCAAAATGCCTGTTGTTAAACCCTAATATTATGAAATATATAAATTTATTAATCAGTTAAATAAATAGTAGATGGCGATTATCGTCATTTCATCCGAGCTGCCGGGAAGGTGGTGGGGGACTGAGCGATCGTGTCCTTCTGATGCATGAGGGGCGTGTAAAAGCGGATTTAGTTAATCACGAGAAGCCGCGCTGAGGAGTGAACAACATGTTAAAAACACCACCGTCTAATGCCTCTTCCGATACACTGACACCCAAATAACCGGCACAAGCGGGCGAGGCCGTGCGCTGGTTCAGGCAAATAAATCTTCAGGTGTTTGGCATAATTGTTGCCATTATCGCGATTATACTGTTTTTACCTTGATGACCGATGACTCCTATCTCAGCACGCGTAATGTGTCTAACCTGCTGCGCCAGACGGCCATCACCGGCATTCTGGTGGTGGGGATGGTGCTTGTCATTGTCTCTCTGCCGAAATTGATCTTTCGGTGGACTCCATGATGGGTTACTGGGCGGGATTGGCCGCTATCTTTGACGTGTGGTTATAAGAGGGAGGGGGGGGTGACCGCTACCGTTGACAACTGTGGTGCACTGCTTCTAGGGCTGTTATTGGGTGCCTATAACGGCTGGTGGGTTGCGTACCGTAAAGTGCCCTCATTTATTGTTACCCTGGCGGGTAATGCTGGCTTTTCGTGGTATTCTCATCGACATTACCAATGGCACCACCGTCTCTCCGACCAGTAGCGCCATGGCGCAGATTATCCAAAGCTATCTGCCAGCAGGCGTAGGATTTACGCTTTGGGTTGGGTGGCGGGTTACTGACATTTATTGCCTGGCAATGGCGTCGGCGGCAAAATGGGCCAATCTGGCCCTCAGCGTAACGCGTTCGGTCAGGTGACATTGTGGGCGGGTGGGCAGGCTGTTATGGCTGTGCCGGTTCTCTGTGCGCGATTACCTGCTGAATGACTATCGTAGTGTGCCAACGTCGGTGCTGATTTTAACTCTGCTTGTGATGCTAAGCGGGATTTTTATGTCAACGCGCACGGCGTTTGGGCGTGGCATTTATGCTATTGGTGGCAATATCGAGGCGGGGCCCGCTTATCTGGTATCGTTGCACGCAGCAAGCCGGCGGTTTTTGTCATTAACGGGCTGATGGTGGCGGTTGTAGGGTTGATTTTAAGTTCGCGTTTAGGGGCGCGGGCTCACATTCTGCGGGCAACATTGCTGAGCTGGATGCCATTGCCGCGTGCGTAATTAGTGGTACTAGTTGGCGGTGTTGTTGGCAGCGTAGCCGGGGTGGTCATGGGAGTGTTTATCATGGCCTCGTTAGACAATGGAATGAGCATGCTGGATGTCCCGACTTTTGGCATTACATCCTCAAAAGCGGCATTTGCTGTTGTCGATGCGGATGGACTCGGCTACCAAGTGCAAGGGCTGACCATCTCTGGTGACATCATGATGTCAGCAGGTCTCAGGAAACTGGCTGCGGTTCGTATTAATCAGCAAAATATTTTTGCTCATCGTGAGGTGTACTATTGAGAATAGTATATCCATGGCTGGAGCAGTGAATATGTTTGAAAAATGCTATCATATTACGATGTTGTTTAACGCCAATAAAGTCTACGACCAGCAAGTGATGGAGGGCTTGGGCGAGTACTTGCAGCCCTCTCAATGCGGTTGAGATATTTTTATTGAAAAGGATTTTGCCGTATTGATAATGTGAAAGACTGGCTGGGCGATGGCGTGATTACCGATTTTGATGATCGGGAAATTGTTCAGTCATTGCAGAATGTCGGCGTGCCATTGGTGGAGTTGGCAGCTCTTATCACGATCCTGATGACTATCCCCCTGTGCATTAAATCGCGACCGATAATCATGCCATGGTGCAATGTGCGTTTATGCATTTGAAAGAGAAAGAGCTTAATCGCTTTAATTTTTATGGATTACCGCCTTCGGGTGACAAAGGGTGGGCGCAAGAGCGCGAGTACGCTTTTCGTCAACTGGTCGCATCGGAGCAATATCAGGGCGTGGTGTTTCATGGGATAAAACCGCACTAGACAACTGGCAATACGCACAAAATCGCTTGGCAGACTGTGTGGGGGCGCAAGCCTTACCACCACAAGCCGGCATTATCACCGTTACAGATGCCAGAGCCGCCATTTGTTGCAGGTGTGCGAATATTTGAATATTGCGGTTCTGGAAAAACCCTGCGTCATCGGTATCGATAATGAAGAGCTGACGCGTTATTTATCTCGGGTGACGCTCTCATCTGTTGCACAGGGCACACGGCAGATGGGCTATCACGCTGCTAAATTGCTGCATCAGTTGTTACATCATCCGGTAGCATTATACCTCTTCAGCGTATTTTGGTTCCTCCCGTGTGGTGGAAGGGCGCACTTCCATCGATTAGCGTTCGATGCACG
>JBPETC010000105.1:0-6838 GCA_051710325.1 Symbiopectobacterium sp. | reverse complement strand
AGAGTGGCATTTTGGTGCACTGATGGCTATAGGGCTGGGCTTACAACGACGAACTTACAAAAGCAAAACACATTGTTGGCAAACTGTATACACAGCGTATTGAGCGTAAAAATCTGCACGCTGTGCAACCGATTGAAACGCCTCAATCGTAAGACGTTTGGGTATTCAACATCAAATATACGACTGGTTAGTCGACTGTTTCGAAAATAAGCAGGTTCCTATTAAAGAGTGCTATTTCCATTTTTTATCAGGCGATTAATCCACAGGGATTGGCGTTGTACCAGCTGTGCGGGTTGCATATAATCCCGCTAAACCCGTTGAGCCATTTTACTCTCCTTCGCGTTTTAATCTCCAAAGTTATCTCTGTCCTGCCGCTCCCTTTACTTTCACTCCGAATTCTGGAATAAGGCACGCAACAGCGTAGCAGGGAAAGGCGAACCTGTATGAAAATGATACGCTGTGATGCTACACTTTCAATCAATATGGAGAGAACAATGGAAACCGAGATTTTGCGATTAAGCGCCAAGATTGGCGTGCGCCTGACTGCGTTGGGTGCAAAGGTGACCTGTGCAGAATCCTGTACAGGAGGCTGGATTGCGAAATCGATTACTGAAGTGGTGGGGAGTTCCGGCTGGTTTGACTATGGATTTGTCACTTACAGCAACCAGGCAAAACAGCGACTCATTGGTGTCAGTGAGGGAACGCTCGCCCAATACGGCGCAGTGAGTGAGCAAACCGTACGGGAAATGGCGCAAGGTGCCTTGCGCGCAGCGGGGGCTGATTATTCACTTTCTGTGAGCGGCATTGCTGGCCCCGGTTCTGACAAAAAGTCCGTTGGTACCGTCTGGTTTGGCTGGTGTGACAAGCATGGCAACCTACTGGCGCGTGAAATGCTGTTTCTTGGCGACAGGCATGCTGTGCGGCTTCAGGCCGTGCGTTTCGCACTTCAGATGCTTTTGGATGGATTTCTGCAAAAATAATCTTGACGCTGTATGCGTATACAGTATAATACTGTTAATGATTCGGTGACACGTCTGTTTGATTATATACCAAAGTATCAGTCACATAAAGCGCGAGGTCATGTAGCGAGGGCGTTACGCCGCATGACAGGAGTAGAAATGGCTATTGACGAGAACAAACAAAAGGCATTGGCGGCTGCGCTTGGCCAGATCGAAAAGCAATTTGGTAAAGGTTCTATCATGCGTTTGGGCGAAGACCGCTCAATGGATGTTGAAACGATCTCTACCGGCTCTCTATCACTCGATATTGCCTTGGGGGCCGGTGGACTGCCAATGGGGCGTATCGTTGAAATCTACGGACCAGAATCGTCAGGTAAAACCACACTAACGCTGCAAGTTATCGCTGCTGCACAGCGTGAAGGTAAAACCTGCGCATTTATCGATGCTGAACATGCACTCGATCCGATTTATGCCAAAAAGCTGGGTGTCGACATCGATAACCTGCTGTGTTCTCAGCCCGATACCGGCGAGCAGGCGTTAGAGATTTGCGATGCGTTAACGCGTTCAGGGGCGGTTGACGTGATCATCGTTGACTCCGTGGCGGCACTGACGCCGAAAGCGGAAATCGAAGGTGAAATCGGTGATTCCCACATAGGCCTGGCGGCTCGCATGATGAGTCAGGCGATGCGTAAGCTTGCCGGTAACTTGAAGCAGGCGAATACGTTGCTAATTTTTATTAACCAGATCCGTATGAAAATTGGCGTTATGTTTGGTAACCCAGAAACCACTACCGGAGGTAACGCACTGAAGTTTTATGCTTCTGTACGTCTAGATATCCGCCGCATTGGCTCCATTAAAGATGGAGAAGAAGTGATGGGTAGTGCCACCCGTGTTAAAGTGGTGAAAAACAAAGTGGCTGCGCCCTTTAAACAGGCTGAATTCCAGATCATGTACGGCGAAGGGATCAACATCCACGGTGAATTGGTCGATCTTGGAGTGAAACATAAGCTGATTGAGAAAGCAGGTGCCTGGTATAGCTACAACGGCGATAAGATTGGGCAAGGCAAAGCGAATGTGTGCAACTACCTGAAAGAAAACCCGGCAGTCGCGGCAGAATTGGATAAAAAGCTGCGTGAAATGCTGCTGCACAACAAAGATCATGTGTTTTCACCAGCAAGCGAAGTGGGTTTCTACGATAATGCAGAAACCGCGGGTAGTGAAAATAACGGTGAATTTTAATCCGCGTTAAGTGACTTGAATGGAGCACGATAAACGTTATTTGTAGTTTGTCGTGCTCTCTCACCAACATGTATCTTAAATGACACCATCAACTTCTTCTGTCAACGCACTCACTATTGCAATGCGCCTGTTAGCGGTACGCGATCACAGCGAAGGGGAGCTACGCCGCAAGTTGATGTCTTGCATTGAGCCGGCATTTGGCACTGCGAATATTGACGCCGCTTTGGCATATTATCATGAATACAGCTGACTGGATGATGCGTGATTTGCTCAGTGTTACATTCATGGAAGAAGTCGAAAAGGCTATGGTTCTCAGCGCATTGTGATGGAATTGCGTCAGAACACATTACTCTGAACACGAAAAACAAGGCGATAAAGGCCTTTCGCGTTCTGTCATTGCATCCGCATTGTTGGAATGCGAAATTGACTGGTTCACCCTCGCGCAGCAGGTAACACCGGTAAATTTGGTGATGTGCCGCCAATTGACTGGAAAGAAAAGCAAAATAGCAGCAATACTTGTTAACTCACGACTTTTCTCATGATGAAATTCGGGACATTTATACGAATTTTTCGCATTGAATGCATCCGGTGTTTTACTTCCCCCCGAAGAAAATTTATCTTATTCCCACTTTTTGTTCGTGAGTTTCACGGGTAGTGTCACTATGCTGCCTGCACTAGCCTTGCCCACGATCTGTTCTTTTAGTGTTATTCCAGGACAATTATGAGTAAGAGCACCGCTGAGATCCGTCAAGCGTTTCTCGATTTTTTCCAGAGTAAAGGACACCAGATCGTTTCCAGTAGTTCACTGGTGCCGGATAACGATCCGACATTGCTGTTTACCAACGCGGGAATGAACCAGTTCAAGGATGTTTTCCTTGGGCTGGACAAGCGCAACTATGTGCGTGCAACTACGTCACAGCGCTGCGTGCGTGCAGGTGGTAAGCATAACGATTTAGATAACGTCGGGTACACCGCGCGTCACCACACCTTCTTTGAAATGCTGGGTAATTTCAGCTTCGGTGACTACTTCAAGCGTGATGCCATTCAATATGCATGGGAGCTGCTGACTGCTGCACAATGGTTTAACCTGCCCAAAGAGAAATTATGGGTAACGGTATATGCCACCGACGATGAAACCTATGACATCTGGACAAACGAAGTCGGCGTACCCGCTGAGCGCATTATCCGTATTGGTGACAACAAGGGCGGTCAATACGCGTCTGACAACTTCTGGAAGATGGGTGATACTGGCCCATGTGGTCCGTGTTCGGAAATTTTTTACGATCATGGCGAGCATATCTATGGCGGTCCTCCGGGGAGCCCGGATGAAGATGGCGATCGCTATATCGAGATCTGGAATCTGGTATTTATGCAGTTCAAGCGTCAGGCTGATGGCACCATGGTTCCGTTGCCTAAACCGTCTGTTGATACCGGAATGGGGCTGGAGCGTGTTACTGCGGTATTGCAACACGTCAATTCCAACTACGAGATCGATATCTTTACCACATTAATTCAAGAAGCGGCGCGCATTATTGGCACTCAGGATTTGAGTAACAAATCATTGCGCGTTATCGCTGACCATATTCGATCCTGCGCATTCCTGATTGCTGATGGCGTCAGGTCATCTAATGAAAACCGTGGTTATGTTCTACGCCGTATTATTCGTCACGCTGTGCGTCATGGTAATTTCCTTGGTGCCAAAGAGGCCTTCTTCTATAAATTGGTTGCGCCATTGATTCAGGTTATGGGGGCGACGTCTGATGAATTGAAACAGCAGCAAGCGCTGGTTGAACAGGCGCTGAAAGCGGAAGAAGAACAGTTCGCCCGCACGCTGGAGCGCGGCCTTAGTCTGCTAGATGAAGAGATCAAAAACCTGAAAGGGAACGTGCTGGATGGTGAGACGGCGTTCCGGCTGTATGACACTTACGGCTTCCCATTCGATTTAACGGAAGATGTGTGTCGTGAGCACGATCTTACTGTGGATAAGGATGGTTTTGAGCGTGCGATGAAAGCACAATGCCATCGTGCGCGTGAAACCAGTAGGTTCGGCATCGATTATAACACTCTGATTCATGTTGATGTGGCCACGCCGTTTACGGGATACGACAAGACACAGCAGCAGGCTACGGTTATCGCGCTCTATCAAAACGGACAGGTGGTGAAAGCGATCAATGTCGGTGAAGAGGGCGTGGTTATCCTCAATGAAACACCGTTCTATGGGGAATCTGGCGGCCAGGTCGGCGATACCGGGACGCTGCATAATGCCAACGTGCGATTTACCGTTGGGAATACCAAAAAGTTTGGTCAGGCAATTGGTCATCTGGGGTCCCTGACTCAGGGTACACTGCGCGTCAATGATACGGTGAATGCTGACGTCGATAGTGAGCGTCGCGATCGTATTCGTCTTAACCATTCCGCCACTCACTTGTTGCACGCTGCGCTATGCCAGGTACTGGGCGATTACGTTGTGCAGAAAGGTTCGTTAATTAACGATAACTACCTGCGGTTTGACTTCTCGCAACCGGAAGCCATAACGGCAGAGCAAATTCGTCAGGTGGAAGATATTGTCAACGCGCAGATTCGTCGTAACCACGACGTTGATACTAACGTGATGGCGCTGTCGGATGCAAAAGCGAAAGGTGCAATGGCTCTATTCAGCGAGAAATATGAAGACCATGTGCGTGTATTAACCATGGGAGATTTCTCCATTGAGCTGTGTGGCGGTACGCACGCTAAACGTACTGGGGATATCGGTTTGTTCCAGATTGTCTCCGAATCAGGTACGGCGGCGGGCATTCGACGCATTGAAGCCGTAACGGGCAGTGGGGCACTGGCGGCGCTGAATCGTCAAAGTGACGTATTACAGAATGTAACTCAACTTGTCAAAGGCGATAGCCATAACGTGGCGGAAAAAGTGCGTTCCCTACTGGATCGTACTCGTCAGTTGGAAAAGGAGCTTCAACAGTTGAAAGAACAGCAGGCAGCTCAGGAAAGTGTTTTGCTATCCTCAAAGGCGAAAACGATCAAGGGTGCGAAACTGTTGGTAACACAGTTGGATAACATCGACCCGAGATTATTGCGTACTATGGTGGACGATCTGAAGAACCAGCTCGGTTCAGCTATCATTGTGCTGGCAACCGTCTCAGAGGATAAAATCAGCTTGATTTCCGGTATTACGAAGGATTTGACCGATCGTATTAAAGCCGGTGAATTGATTGGCTTTATCGCTCAGCAAGTCGGTGGTAAAGGGGGCGGACGTCCTGATATGGCACAAGCCGGTGGGAACAACCCTGCCGCTTTATCTTCAGCACTATCTAGCGTTGAAACATGGATAACGGATAGGATATAATTATAAATAGTTTGTTATCTCAAACGAAACGCCAAAATGAATATTTTGGCGTTTTCCCCTTAGGCCATGGATGTGTGTTGGGGATATCGGTCTGCCGAGCTTGTGTTGGTAAGCAGAGCATGCCGTAGCCCTTTTTTGTGATAACAAATGCCGTGATAAAACAGCGAAAACGGCTGATAGCATCGACTAAACTAAAAAAAGTAACGATACACTAGAGTAAGATGGCGGAGTGCGTTTCCCATTTAGATTTATGTTCTCACGGTGCATGATGGAGAATGGCGGGGAGATAAAGAGACACAACTCTTTATAATCTTTCAAGGAGCAAAGAATGCTTATTTTGACTCGTCGAGTTGGCGAAACTCTCATGATTGGCGATGAGGTAACGGTTACCGTGCTAGGGGTAAAAGGAAACCAGGTTCGTATTGGTGTTAATGCGCCGAAAGAAGTTTCTGTTCACCGCGAAGAGATTTACCAGCGAATCCAAGAGGAAAAGTCGCAACCGACGTCCTACTGATTTACCAAGCATCTCGCCTCTCAGGCGAGATGCTTTCGTTTTAACTTCCCTGTATACCCTCCCATGCCGTTTTAGTTTCCTATGAGTGCGTTTTATCACAGGTATCAATAGCCGTTAACGCTGTTGATAACATAGACTTTTCGCTATAAATCTGTGCATGTTGGGTGTGATTTATTCAAACAACCAATAGTTAGGAAAAATTGTTTGACTTATAAGTACGGGAAAGTAGTATGTGCGCCACGCAGTAACGGTGATCACAATGAAGGAAACATCATCATAACGGTTCAAAGGTTAGCGTGTTGGTGAGGTGGCCGAGAGGATGAAGGCGCTCCCCTGCTAAGGGAGTATGCGGTTAAAAGCTGCATCGAGGGTTCGAATCCCTCCCTCACCGCCATGCATCCGTAGCTCAGCTGGATAGAGTACTCGGCTACGAACCGAGCGGTCGGAGGTTCGAATCCTCCCGGATGCACCATTCCTCATGTTATGAACCATAATATTCCCATACTTTCCCTTTGATTTTATCCCCAGCCGTTACCTGTACGCGGCTGATTCACCATTGCTAACCGCTTATACACCGATAAGCTTGCTTTTTGTGGTTTTATTGAACCAGCGACATCATTTTGATTTTGCGCTAAAGTAACGGCTCTTTTGGCTCATTCATTCAATAACCTAATACATCATCAAACGTAATACTCACGTTTGATGTAAGTACCGATAAGCCTATCGTGCATTTCGGATTACGATTGAGGCGTTTCAATCGGTTGCACAGCGTGCAGA
>JBPETC010000104.1:0-6911 GCA_051710325.1 Symbiopectobacterium sp. | reverse complement strand
ACGCCCAAGCAGTGTTACGAATACCCGCATTATTCATTGCCAAGTCAATAGCACGATAAGAATAATCGTGTTGGAAGGTGCGTTTACATGATTGACAATGGTAACGGCTGATGGGCACTTCTGCCATTAAGTAACAATATTTTGATTATTATGGTTTTTATTCGTGGTGCCCGAGGCGGGATTTGAACCCGCATAGCGCGCACGCCGAGGGATTTTAAATCCCTTGTGTCTACCGATTTCACCACCCGGGCAAAAATTGGAGGCGCGTCCCAGAGTCGAACTGAGGTAGGCGGATTTGCAATCCGCTGCATGGCCACTCTGCCAACGCGCCTTTATCCTGCCTATTGACCCGATACTTCAGGTCATATTAATAAGTTTTTACTTATAACTTATTGATTAAATAAGATTTATTATATCCGTTTCAGGAATGAACGGTATTATGAACTGGTTACGTGTTGATGGCAAGCCCTTTGTCGCCGGGATAAAACCAAACGCTCAATAGCTCACCACAGCCGCTCATTATTTACAACCCTCGTTGCATTAGGCGGATTTTTGTTTATGTGGGGCTCTATAATAAATATTAATCTGATGTTTTTGCTAAAGAAGCAAAAACAATGATCATACATAAAGTTCAGTAAAAGATACAATGAGTCTTATACTGAAAGAGTGGATTACTTCTATAATCTAAAAGATAATAGTGATTCATGAAAAATATATTTAAATCAACAATATTTATTGTATTTTCAGTGGCATCAATTAATGCTACTGTTGATACAACATACACGGATCTTGATAGTACTATATACAGTAGTGATGGGACAACCTATAACTCCATAGGAGGAAATCTGTACGGAAGCGACGGTTCGCCATCAATCAACATTGGTGGATCACCATACGTAATTGATGGAAAAGGTAACTCGATAATACAATAGATAATACAACCTATTGTAATTAAATCAAAGGCCACGGGCTTTTTTGGCTTGTAATGATTACTCGTTGGGTAATATTTAAGTTTAAATATTGAATGATTACCTATCTGTAGTTCAAGCGTCATTCAAGCCCTGACAGGGACGGCTATCGCCGCCTTTCTTGTCTGACTTCCGCAGAAGTGGTGCTTGGATTTTCTCTGGTGCGGTGATCTTCGTCACCTCTGTCACGAAGTACCAATTGCGCCGTTGCTTTTTCTTCTCACTTATTCTCACTCATCAGCTTTATCTCTGGTTTGATCGCCTACAAACCGATGGCAACCGTTCTGATGAGCATAGCCAACACCATTCCCAGAATAACGATGGAATTATTCGAACGCGGCAGTGTTGATTCTGCTGACGCTTTTGTGGCGGATCGTAGCCGTGAAGCTAGGGCAGGTGGTTTACCGGTGAGCAGAAAGGCCAGAAAGCCTTTTACCGGGAGGCAGAGACGATGATCATTTATGATGCTTTGCTTTTTGCCAACGCCCTTATGTGCGACGCTATCGCGATCATAGTTATGGCATTCCAACGAAACGGTGCCCGGCACCGTCACTGGGTAGTTGAATGGCTTATGCGGTGATCGTCGTTCATTAACTGGTTGGCGATAAAAACCGTGTAGGCGCGCATGTGTCTATCAAATGATACGACATCGCATTGAGCGCTTTCTTATTGTCCGCAGTTATCAAGACGTGTGGCAATGTGGTTCAGATCTTCAAAGTGAAGATATCTTTATGAATATTAAATAATTCCGAAACGCGGCAGGGATTGCCGGCGCTGGTTTCTTTCTGGCATCAATACCTGATCTCTGCCTTTTATGAGTTCAATATAACCGCAGTTACTGTGTGCAGGCTATGTTTATCGTGCAGATTAGGCATGAGTCTGGCTGATTCTCGCGCATCATTGAAGTCACTTAACTACACGCCCGCCGCGCTGTTGGATACGCTTGATAAGCGTATCAGCCGATACCAGGCCGATATGCTGGGGCGAACCGCGAAGCAACCTGAAAACCAGAAGGAGATCAAAAATCTCGTTTACGTCGGTAGACTGGGCAAATAAAGTTCGCGGCGATGGCTTTAAGTATCGCGGTCGCGGACTGATTTAGATCACCTGCCTGGACAACTACCGGGCGTGTAGTTCCGGGCTGAAACTCGATCTGGTCACATCACCTGAACTGCTCGAGCAAGATAGCAACGCCATACGCTTCGCTGCGTGGTTCTGGTCTGCCAAGCGATGCGGGCAATACTGCGTGGATATATCTCGCGTAACGCGAATCATTAACGGCGGAAGTTAAAGGGCTTAAAGATCGCTGCGATCGCTTCGATCTGGCACGCCAGGTACTTTATGAGCATCATCACCGCATTCCTTAAACAGCATTGGCAGCAAGTTTGCGGCGTTCCTGTTGACAGCCATTGCACTGGTCACGCTGTACGGTGCCGGTTATCAAGCCGGTAATCAGATGGTTGAAAAACAAAGGGTTCTGAAGCGGTCAGAGCGGGATAAAGCAGACGCTACCGCGCTTGCATTCCGCTAGGCTGAGGCGCGTGAAGAGGAACAACGCAGACAGAGGGCCGCAAATGAAAATCGAACCAATGCACAAAACGAACTGGCAGCCGCTAAAATTGATGCTGTTACTGCCCGCGTTGCTGATTGATAGCCTGCACGCCAAAGCCGAAAGACTCGCTAAGCGGCTTGCAGAAAGTGAACGCGCCAGCAGTGCTGGAATTGGCAGCAGCCCTTTGCCGATCTCGAATTCGAGGTTAACCTGTGATCGCGCGTATGATTCCCTCACTGCAAAATAATGATGAAAAGCACATTGCGTATACAAAAACCTGCTTTTTTATCTAAAAATCATGATGTATTTAGTATAACTTTATGTTATATAATGATTTCTAAGTTATCTAGAAAACCCTTTTAAAGGGTTTTCTAGATAACTTTGTGATACACGCCTGCGGAAACGTAAGGGTCGGCATCATCCCAGTGCTGTGCGTCGGCCAGTGAGGGAAATTCGGAAATAAGCGCGGAACCGTTAAATCCAACATCACCGGGGTTTCACTATCAACGACGGGGAGTGGACCTGCTATAAGCAGCCGACCTTCATCGCGCAAGGTTTGCAAGCGTTTCAAATGGGCAGGGCGTGCAGCCAGAAAAAACCACAAGTGCGGTTCTTTTTTCTCCAAGGCCCCTGACGTTAATATGCGGTCATGGGTGTTCCTAGGCTGGGTCTGGTGCGGAAAAGTGGCTTTTCCTGGTCGCTAATTCGCAGGGGTGATCCGCTTCATCCACTACAACGTAGGTGGAAAGCGCCTGGGTTGTGCGCTGTAACGTTGCCCGAGATGGGTGCGGTGGAGACCTTTTTCACCCACACTTCAATATTGAAGTCCAGCGAACTGTGACCGGTGCGGAGGAAGCGGCATAGGTAGCGTGCACAGAACCACCTCACCGTGAAATGCAGTTTGAGTAGTGCTCATCGTCGTCTCAGGTTAACGTTTAAAGGATTACTGTTTGCTTTCGTTATTATTCTGTTCAGGCGGCAGATGGCGGTAGATGTAAACGCCACATGCAAGTGTAAATAACAAGGTGAGCCCTGTCAGCCAGAATACTTTGAAGTTCATCCACAGCCCTTCTGATAAACAAAACGCAACATAGATATTAAGTAGTCCGCAGGCAATGAAGAACAGCACCCAGGCTCTATTCAGCTTACACCAAACCGGTTGCGGCAGCGTAATCTCTTTGCCCAGCATGCTTTGAATCAGCGACTTTTTGAAAAACCACTGACCGATCAGTAACGCACAGGCGAACAGCGCATAGATGATTGTCACTTTCCATTTGATGAATTCGGAGTTATGGAAATAGATAGTCAGCCCGCCGAACACAGCCACCAACACTACGGTGATCAACATGGTTTTTTCTACCTTACGGAACTTGTACCAACTGTAGAGGAAAGCGGTGAGTGTGGCAGCGATTAGCGCCCCGGTTGCCCAAAAGATATCGTGCAGTTTGTATACGATGAAAAAAATAACTAAAGGTAAAAAATCAATAAGTTGCTTCATTATATCGACCAATTAGAACGTGAGATGCCAAAGATTAACCACATTCGCCCGTAGGCGATCGTCTGCTGCTGGTTGTCATTATCCTTGATTGCACCCATCCGCTTTCTGTTTTATCGTAAGAATATTGCAGAATATTACTTTTCTATTAATCAAATATGCCGCCCACAAACGCGCATGTTTGCACATTATTGACGAAGAAATATATGCAGTAACATATACAGACGGAAAATATAGATTAAAAATATGGCAGAGATTAGGTTACTCACCCCGTTCATCAGAATTGTCGTGGTGGTCGGAGATGCCAGCGACAGACGCACAACTAGCATCAGTAGGGCAACTTTAGCCAATAACCAAAAAAGCACGGCAGGGGCAACCAGCTTCAGATTGCCATAGGCGAGCTTTGCACTGAGGCGTATGGAGGCGAAAACGCCTTTATTCTCAACCGCTGCGATCACCGGTGATATACTCACTGCTATAGCCAGCAACACCCCCGGCACGATTAACAGCAGCATGCCCAACTGCACCAAAATGCTACCCACCAGAATCAAAAAGAACAGCCGCAGCAACAGCGGAGCGGAACCACCAATCGCGCGTAGCGCGCTGGTTGATTGTCCGGCAGAAACCTGTCTTACCAGCGTCAGCACGCCGCCCGTTAGCAACGCGTTGCCGACCAATGCAGCAAAGGTGCTGGCAGCGGAAACTTTGAGCAGCACCATCTGCTGCTCGGACGTCATTTTTTGAATCAGGTCGTGCAACCCTAATTGACCGGTACTGGAAAGATTGCCGTTGACATTACTCAATAGCTGCAACTGTTTCGGTGCCGGTATCAATGCCTGATTTAACATGACAGTAATGACCGCCGTGATCAATGATAGCAACAACAGGCCGATAAGTTGGTCACGCGTAAAATTCATAGTGTCACGGTAGAGAGTGCTGGCCGTGATAGACATGAAGGCTCCTTGGCTATTCAACAGTAAAAACGACGCGTTACAGCGTCCTATGATCCATATTGTAACCTGTTACCTCAAAAGGTTGCACCTTGCTGAACGTCTGAAAAGTGTATTCGCTGCAATTTTATTCGGCAGGTTAAAGCGGGGCGGGGTATAAGCCACAGCGGGCTCTGTCCTGATTGCAGGCGTCATTTTCTTCACCGCTCTCACCGGACACTAAAACTTACGACACGGCGAATGACGCTGCGTATAGATGTTGAAGTAGCCTTTGACCGATCTCACCTTCCAGCGCAGTACAACAACAGTGAGCCTTGTTGTTAGTGCTCTGCATACAGCGAATAAACGAATAAGTGGAGAGATGGGTTCTGTCAGACCTGCCGATGTCAGTCCACCGCCGTCATCCGCTTTTGCCTAGTAAAATAAGACGCGAAAAAACTGCAGCAGGCACTACATTGCAGGAAGCAGCAGGCACTACATTGCAGGAAATTGTCGAGGTTATCACCGATATTTGATTTCTGGTTCGACGCTTCCATGATTTACCTCTTCCATAACATCATCAACACAACAGTGCCGGGTAGACACTCTCTATAGCGTCACGGATTGATCGCTGTGAATATGTAGAATTAACCAGCACACTAGATGTGTCTTAAATTAAAAATTGATTCAGATAAATTTTATTTTTAAGTATTTATCGCATTTTGCTGTATATCAAATTTCGCTTTTTTAACGCAAGAATTGTGATCTGGCTTAAAACAAGAATATCCACTTAGAGATATTCTGCGTACGACTTTAAACCATATGAAGTGAGTGGTAATAATAAAAAACATATTTAGCTCTACTCGTTGAAACGTTGCTGCGAGTCTTTGCTCAGGCGCATCAGGCCGGTGATTTTATTGTGCGTGCAAGGAACGGCTACCGTGCACCCGAATGCGTGTGGTGATACGATGCTTAACGTCAGCTCTTTCAAAGTGGGCTGACGTTAAGCTACATGGTCACTGACAATATTGGCGTGGACTTGCTGGCTGCAACCCCGTTTACGCACGATGTTGGATTGCAAACCATCGGTAATATCGCGCAGGTCAGCCATCTGCAGCCATCATTGATGGCGCAGTATTATTTCCGGGATGCAAAAGATAAACTTCGCCCTTATCATCGCGGCAAGAATCTTGGATTGGGATTGAGCGATCTTAGAGTGAAAAATTCCTGGGGTGTAGCGATACAGGCCAGGTTAGATTATAACCTGGATAATAACTGGTTGATTAACGCTTCGAGCTGCTGGATGAATATTGATACCGATGTGCGTTTTAATTCTTCATTAGGTCACAATCGATCAGTGTCCGTCTCGATCTGTTTACCCTCTATGTTTGGTGTTGGTTATCATTTTTAATGTTGGTTAAGGTTTTTAATATAGTCACAACCTAGAATTAACAATTCTCTCTTCGGCGCTTTCAAGCGCCATATTTATTTCCAAGTGAACTATAACGCACTAAATTATATTTCTACTAGCACAAAAACGGCGGATATTAATCTGCCGTTTTCAACATAGGGTAAAACAAACCAATAAAATTAAGGTAATAAACGGTTAGTCTATGTACAAACCAAAACCGTTGTCTAAACGGTTAGAGATTAATAGACGGTCAGCGTGGTTTGCATTGACGGTATCTTTCATTTCATGACGCTAGTCAAAGGTCACAGGAATGCTGCTCATGCTGACTAACAAGGTCAGCAACATCGCGAGTAATTTAACTTTCATTATATTTATCCCATGTCAAGAGAATTCTTATTAAAGAGAAGACGCTACTTTTTTATCAAGTCCGTTAATCACAGTATAAACCCTCCTGTTTTGGATGTGGAGATACAGTGGCTACAGTTGATGTAAGATGTTCGTTTTGTGAACAGACAGTCTCTGTAAAAAAAACACAGTTATGGCAGAAGTGCCCATC
>JBPETC010000103.1:0-6919 GCA_051710325.1 Symbiopectobacterium sp. | reverse complement strand
GCGTAAAAATCTGCACGCTGTGCAACCGATTGAAACGCCTCAATCGTAATCCGAAATGCACGATAGGCTTATCGGTACTTACATCAAACGTGAGTATTACGTTTGATGATGTATTAGGTTATTGAATATACTACTGAAAAACTTACCTCAATCAGTGTAAGAACGCCATTACCGACATTAACAGGCAGCGAGCATCGGGGTGCTGAACCTGCCACACGGTGCCGCCATATCATTCACCTGTTCAATGATTCGGCCCTGATGCAAAAACAACACGTGCTGATACAAATAGGTCACAGCGGTAAAATCGTGGCTGATAAATAGGTAAGTTAAGCCCAGACGTTGCCGTAACTCAGCTAATAAATCAATAACTTATCTCTGAACCGCCACATCGAGTGCGCTAACCGCCTCATCCAGAACCACCAGTTCCGGCTCACAGGAGATGGCACGGACGATACACACGCGCTGCATCTGACCACAGATAAACTAGTGCGGATAGCCTATGCCAAGCGCACCGTTCAACCACCTGGTGTAGTAACGCTTCAGCGCGTTCGCATGCCGCCGTCCAACTTAACCCGCCGCTGTAATCGCAAGAGCTCAGCCATAATATCCGTGATGCTCATAAATGGATTTACTGAGGAAGCATAATCCTGAAACACCGCGCCAACGCGTCCACCGTTGCCGATACTGTGGCGCCGCCACAAGCCCGATTTTTCATACAGCGATGTGCGCCAAAGCCAGTATCACCTCGCCCCCTCTCCGGGCGCTCAAGGCCGAGCAACACGCGCCCCAGAGTACTTTTCCCATTGCCACTGGCACCGATGATCCCCACGCATCAGCCGCGTTCAATGCTGAACGAAAAGGATTGCAGCGCGGCCTGCCATTTTCCCGTTGCACGCAACTGATAGTGCTGACTCAGATCGCGTCCCTCAAGCTAGACACTCATGCTCCCGCCTCCTGTATAGCAATAGGCGGGGCCCACTGAGTATAGCGACATAACATTGCCTTCCTCGCTTCCACCAGATAACGGATATGCGCATGGTGAGAATGGCTCAGCACCGCATGGATTTCACACCCTGTTCCAGCACCATCCACTGATGCATGAGCATTACACGGTCTGCCAGGCACTGGATGGCACCCAGATCGGGAGACACAAACAAGCAGAGTCATGGCATTACCGGAGCACAGTTCACAGCAAACAGCTGTACGATCTCCGCTGCGTCACCGCATCCAGCGCGCTGGCAGGCTCATCGGCAATCAGCAGGGCGCGGAGACAACAACCAGAGCGCAGTGGAAATCGTTACCCGCTGCAACATGCCTCTGCTCAGTTGGGGCTGGGTAGTCATCAAAGCGCTTAACCGCATTTTCTAGACGCACCTGTTGTAGCAATGCGATGCCTTATCTTTTGCCTCATGTGGTCGCAGCGCCAGATACGCGCACAGAGTTTCCACCATTTTCTGCCAGATGGGTTGCAGAGAATCGAGCGCCGTCATCGGATGTTGTGGAATCAGGCTGATGTCCCGCCCGCGATAGCGGCGCAGTGCGGCATCATAAAACCCAGTGGTTCATCGTCAGCAAAGCACATAGTGCATCGACAAACAAAGGCGGTATTTAGCAGCCCCCTGCAGAGTGCGACACAGCAGGCTTTTGCTACTGCTGTTGTCTCCAATCACCACGAGGCAGCAGTGTGATGCCAGCGAAAATGACACATCGTGTAGCAGCGCACGTGATGTCTTCGCCAGAGCGACCTCAAGATGTTCAACCTGTAGCAAGGTGGTATTCACAACAGTGCGTCCTGATAAAAGATATCTGGCACACACTAACAGATAACGCCCGGCACGCGCCGGCGTGATATCAAAAAACCGGGGATTAATGCAGGAAAAACGCCACGTCAGAGGAGGGGCGTTGGATGTATTTAGCCTAATACTTTTCTATACAGCGTTTAAACACGCGCACGCCCTCTTCCAATGAGTTGAGATCGAAATGAATATCCGGGTGATGCAAGCCGGGTTTCAGGTTGGTTCCCAATTCCCAGAAATCCGCTTTCACCTCTCTGGCACAGACGCGGGTAGAAGAAGAAATCTTCACCGCCAGAGGTGCTTTTTGGTACGGTAAGCCCCTGCGAACCAAGCACATCAACGATAGCGTCGCTGATAAGGAAAGTGGCTTTCTCACGAATTTTCGCCGCCGGAATCTCTTTGGTCAGTACCACGTCTGCAGTAGCACCCAGCACAGCAGCGCTATGCTCAATCGCCAGTTTGATTTTTTCTTTCAACGTTTGCATCAGGTCATTCTGTGCAGAACCCAAATCCCAACACACCGTGGCGTGATCTGGAATCGAGTTGGTTACACCGGCATCGCACAGGAAACGGGTTGCCTTGACGATCCAGGTCAGGTACAGCGGCAGAGGAATGGCTTTAACCGTCATCACCGCCTTCGCGGCAGCCTTCCAGTGCGTTTACCCCCAGATAAGGACGCGTGCCGTGCGCCGTTTGCCGTGGAAGGTTACTTCAAAGGTGTTGCTGGCAGAGTAGTGCATCGCAGGCACCGCTTCGCTCAGCACGCACTCTTCAATCGGGGTAGATGGAAACCGAGAATCATATCCACATCGTCCAGCGCGCCGCCTTACATTATGGCAATGGTGCTGCCCGTGGCTAGCTGCTTCTGCGGGCTGGAACAGAATGCGCAGACGGCCTTTTTGCCGATGTCTTCGCGAATAATCTCTTGCGCCGTCGTCAATACTACCGACGAGTGCGCATTGTGCTCACAGGTGTGGCGTGCACAATGTTCAACGTCTATGATGTGGTCCAAGCGCATCCATATCTGCGCGCAATGCCAACACTTGCCCGGGCACGCCGCTGTATAATTCCGCCACAATACCGGTCGTTTCGTTAATTCTGCGCGTGACTCGATACCCCGCTGCCTTCATTTTGCTAGCAAGGGTAGTCCAAGGTTTAAACTCCTGAAACCCAACTCAGGAATGGTGTGCAGGTAGTTGTAATGCTCTAATACAATGGACATTTTTACGCTCTCTTTTCTCTTTATGCATGCCACAGAAGATCAATCATGCTGGACGACAATCTCCGTGCCGGCATCGACAGGATCAGGCAAAAACACGCGCATACGATCAGTATGGCAATCATGGCGTTGATAATACTGGTCAGCATCAGCAGCGGCCAGTATTTTTGGCACATCCTCCACCCAGAGCAAGAGGCCCATGTGCTGCAACTGTGAACCCATCAGGAAAATGGCCGGGCTAGAATTGTTACCATATGACCATCCAGAGTCCATTCGGAAAGCAGGCTGACAGCAACGCTAGTGCCTGCTGAAATGGAAAGCCAAGAGGTCATCAGCAGAACGGTGATCGCTTCATCGGGCAGACCAAATAAGCCCATGATCGGCGCTAACACCTTACCCAGCAGCGCTATGATGCCGAGCAAATTCAGGATTTTCGTGATCACATAGGCTATCAACAATAGGCAACATGTTGTTGATAGCGATATTGAAGCCTTTACGCGCCACTACCACGAAAATATCGAACGGGTTGTTTGACAACCTTTGGCCGGGCTGTTATTGCTCGTTCTGAAAACCCTTTCGATAAATCGTATTAAGCACCACACGCACCAGCGCAGCACCGACAAATTTCATGATGAACATTAGCACGCTAGCGGAATTACAATCGGTGCCGTTATCAAGATAAACAGCGCAGAGCCAATCGTGAAGTAGTTATTGATAAGTCCAGCACCGGAGGTACTGCCACGCACTCATGATTACCAAATCTTTCTGTGTGATATCAGCGCGATCGCTCAACTCTTTGGTCAGCACTGCACTGGCGTCAGTGCTTTGCAGATCGGTGATCAGCGCCAGCCCCTTTCAGACATGGAAAGGCAAGCAGCGGACGCAAAAGTGGCGTCAACAGACTGCGCGCGGCGCCGGATGCACTGTAGTGGGTAAAATCTCCAGCACGCCCAACACCAGCATCACTGTAGGAACAAGGGGACAGAGCGAAGATACAGCTGGCTTTAGCACTAATATCGCCTGCGCCGATAAAGTTTTCTCCCTCTTTGATGGCACCAAAGCTACCACCAAGCGTGGTGAAATCGAAGGCGCCCTAGCCAATTCAACCCATAGACCTTGAAAATAGCTCTGAAAAAACAGAATCGCCTCCAGCAGCGCAATATAGGGCCCTACTTTTCTGAGTAGACCCGTACGATGCGCCGTTGGCTGCATGATCTCTTCCGACATGTAAATCTCCTTTTGATTCCCCTGCGTTTGTGAAAGCCACACCCAACAGAGTTTTTCCGCGCTGCTGCTGTAACAAATGAAAAACTGCGACCAGCGTGTAGCATGCACGCCAGAAGTAGTGCCGAGATTGATAACGGAATAAGAGGTAAGAGCCGTTATAAAACAAAACCCGTTTTTGGTCCTGTATACCCTGAATCATTCACTCGTGCGGGACCGAAGGGTAAACTTCAGCGATGCGGTTCCTCCCCCACGATGCGTTTACTCCGGTGAGCGATTCCGGTGAGTGAATATAGTCAACGCACCTGCAACGTAAAATATGGCGGCATAAACGTTATACCTACATTTCGACGGACAATGTTCAGTCAATTGCAACAACCTATCCTTTTTATTTCCCCTCAGTTTGTTAAAGGATATTCTATCGGAAGTCTTGTCGAAAAAGCAAATCAGCTTTCCGGAAGGCAATACCAATGCCGGCCAAAAACATAAAGTATTAGGGTAAAAAGACAAATTTTGCATACCGCATGCAGAAATTGAATAGCCATTTAGAATTGAATTAATTGGAAAAATTTAATTCTTACTCTGTATATTTTGGACAGAAAAAATAACATGAAAAATCCGATAATAATGGACTAAAAATTCCACTTACCCTTGGTGCAGCATTATTCTCACCGTTATGTTGGTGATTTGTAATATTGGAATGATGGCGAAATCTGGTAATTCAGTAAAAACGATTAAATAAACTCTGTCTAAACAGGGATTAATTTTACTTCCTGCTCATTTATCTAGAATAAAATAAAACACTCATGAGGCATGTGATACACTTCGTTAGCATATAAGCGGTATGGCACGCTGAATAATCAATCAGTACGGCTTGTTTTCGAACCACGATATTCATCAGGATAGACTATGTTGACGCTGCTGCATTTGCTCTCTTCCGTTGCACTACTGGTATGGGGTACCCATATCGTACGTACGGGTATTATGCGAGTTTATGGCGCAAACCTGCGCCGTATATTGAGTGCCAGCATCAAGAAAACCAGCATGGCGTTTCTGGCGGGGATCGGTGTAACGGCTCTGGTGCAAAGCAGTAACGCCACCACGCTGCTGGCCATTTCTTTTGTGTCGCAGCAATTGATTGCGCTTTCACCTGCATTGGTTATTATGCTGGGGGCGGATGTCGGTACCGCGCTCATGGTGCGTATCCTGACATTCGACTTAGGCTGGCTTTCTCCTCTGTTGTTACTCTGCGGGATCGTGGCATTTCTGTCTAACCGCAAGACTCGCGTCGGCCAGTTGGGCCGTGTGGGTATCGGTCTTGGATTGATCTTGCTAGCGCTGGAATTGATCGTCGCCGCTGCGGCCCCCATCACCCACTCCAGTGCAATTCTGGTGATTTTTACCTCCATTTCTGATGACACGCTGTTGGCTCTGCTGCTTGGGGCGGTATTCGCCATGGTCAGCTATTCCAGTCTTGCCGCCGTGCTGCTAACGGCTACGCTTGCGGCGACCGCGCTGCTTCCGCTAAAAATGGCGCTGTGCATTGTGATTGGCGCGAATCTCGGTAGCGGTGTGCTGGCGATATTCGGAGGACGCGGACAAAGTGCCAGCGCGCGATTGGTACTTGGCAGCATGTTGTTCAAGATTATCGGCTGCGTGTTAATTTTGCCCTGGCTGACACCGCTAGCACAATGGATAAGCAGAACGGATATCGCTTCTGACGAAGCCGTTATCTATTTTCATGTCTTCTATAACCTGCTGCGCTGCCTGCTGATGCTGCCGCTGGTGACCAGCATGGCACGTCTATGTAGCCGTTTGGTGCCCCATGAAGATATGAATAATGCCACCGCCGCACCGCGCTATCTCGACAATAGCGCGCTGGATACCCCTTCGCTTGCCCTTGCCAATGCGGTACGCGAAACGCTGCGACTTGGCGATATAGTGACACAAATGCTGGAACGTTTTCGCCTGCTGTTATTGGGCGACAGAGAGCAAAAACGCGAGAACAGTCGCCTTGATGAAGAGGCCGACATGCTTCACAGTGCCATAAAGCTCTATCTGGCACAGATTCGTCAAGACGATTTGGGAGAGGAAGATTCGCGCCGTTGGGCGGAAGTGATCGATACGGCGTTAAACTTGAAACAAGCAGGCGGCATCCTCGAACATATTTCCTCATCGTTCACCAACAAGGCGCTAGATGCCCGACTCTCCTTATCTTCCGAAGGTATGGAGGAACTGCTGTCGCTGCATCAACGCCTCACCAGCTCCCTCTCGCTGGCGATGTCGGTGTTTCTCACCGGGGACATAACTAACGCCAAACGCCTGCGACGAGCCAAGCACCGTTTGATTCTGCTGGGAAGACGCTACTCTCATGCGCACGTTGAACGTTTACACCAACAAAATCCGCAGAGTCTAGAAACAAGCTCGCTGCATATGGGGTTGCTGGGGGATATTCGCCGTCTGAATTCACTGTTTTGTGCTGTGGCGTATCATGTGCTCGAACCGGATCCGGAAGACTCAGCAGAATAATCGTTGGTATAACGACAAAAGTGTAAATCATCCAATAAATTAATCACAGTATAAACCCTCCTGTTTTGGATGTGGAGATACAGTGGCTACAGTTGATGTAAGATGTCCGTTTTGTGAACAGACAGTCTCTGTAAAAAAACACAGTTATGGC
>JBPETC010000102.1:0-6922 GCA_051710325.1 Symbiopectobacterium sp. | reverse complement strand
GCACGCTGTGCAACCGATTGAAACGCCTCAATCGTAATCCGAAATGCACGATAGGCTTATCGGTACTTACATCAAACGTGAGTATTACGTTTGATGATGTATTAGGTTATTGAATGAATGAGCCGTTGCTGCGTGCCGTGAGGCTGCTGCAAGAGGCAAACAATGCCTTTTTGCGCGGAGACGTGGATGTTACCCACTTGTCGAGGCTGAAGCTCTTGTCGCGGTAGGAAGGTGCGCTTTCTTATCCGCCGGGCGTGCTGTGTATGGTGTCGGGATAAATTTTGGGCGGGGCAGAGTGCTGTGTTACTTCCTGGCGCTAGAAGAAGGCATTAATTAAATGCTGGGCCTCTCACCGAAGTTGCAAGGCGTTTACAGCGTTGAGCAGAACGATGGCAGCAAGAGCATGATGTATGCGCATGTGATTCAGGAATAATCGCTATTAATGATACTAGCGGCACGAGAGTGCACGCCTGTTCTCGCCGTTTTTATTCGGTGGCAGACGCGGCTGTTGCCGCGATTTCGCCATTAGACGCAGCGCGACGCTTTTTAGTCCATACCATCCTACAATTAGCAGGATAGCCAGCACAGGCGTGGAGGCAATGGTCCACCAGGTGCCGTTCGGGTAGTCAAATGCCATCAGCACCACCACTGCCAGCAAGAACAGCAGTGTCAGCCAGAAGGTAAACGGTGCAATAGAGTATATTGAATAAAACGGGCTCCGCTTACCTTGTTTGATAGCCTGGCGCAGCTTTATCTGGCACAAAATAATAAATGCCCAGGAATAGATGATGCCGATAGAGGCCATATTTAGCACATTCTCAAACACCTGCGACGGCATAAATTAATGTGTTTCAATCGGTTGCGCAGCGTTCAGATTTTTACGCTCAATTCGATGTAAGTACCGATGAGCCTATCGTGTATTTCGGATATAGTTGACGACGATATGGATCACTACTGTCACCATGATGCCGGTATAGGGAACAAGACTGCGCATGCATTTTCGACAGGAAGTGCGGCGCTGAGCCCCTGAGATAGTGAGCGCAGAATGCGTCCTGTCGAGTAGAGGCCAGAGTTCAGTCTGGAAGCATAGCGCAGTCGTAAGCACCACCAAGTTCATCACATCACCCATCTAGGGTAGGTACGCCAAGCTTGCTAAAAAGGTGACAAATGGGCTTTGCCCGGCCTGATAGGCATTCCACGGCAGCAAACACATAAATAGCACGATGGAGCCAATGTAAAACAAGGCGATACACCAGATAACTCTGTTAACAGCTTTGAGCAGAATGTGCCGGGCGTCTTTGGCTTCGCCGGTGGCCGTGCCGATGATTTCGATATCGGCGAAGGCAAAGATCACGCCATGAACCAGCACTAATGCAGAAATAATCCGTGTGGAAACAGGCCGCCGTTATCACTGATGAGATGAAAACCTGTTTGGTTGCCCGCAACAGCGGTGACCCGCTTGCCAGAAACATCGTACCAACAATCAGGAACAGCGAAATGGCGGCTACCTTGATCAAGATAAACTAGAATTCCATCTCAGCGAACCATTTCACGCCAATCAGGTTCATAGTGGTAGAGATAAAATTTCCGCTGGAAGGGCGATAAACAATCAACTCATCGAGTGCACGCAAGATAAAGAAAGAGAAGATACCTCTGGTCAAGTACACCAGCGCCAGTGAAGGGCCTGCTAGTTGCAGGCGTGCTCCTTCCCCTAAAAAACAGACCGGTACCGATAGACCCGACAATAGCTATCATCTGCACATGGCGTTTGCTAATACTTTTTTGATAATCCTTTTCGTTGGAATCGAGCTAGTTTTTTTTGCTGGTCTGATGCGTCACATATGTTATGTTGTTGTGCGTCATACTCTGTTTGTGTTCCTTCTGGTCCATTATACCTGATGGCGTTTGGTCTGACATTGCGGTCATGCAGGTGCGCGGTTTGCGTCTCCCCGCACCGCAATCATAAACCCTTTGTTATGTTTATTTTGAGCAGCTGCTACACTTATATCATCCGTGCTGGCAAAAAACGTTAGCGGCGGACAAACGCGTGAAAGTATGGCATGCGGAAAGGACGTGTGGGAACCGGATGAAAGGCTGAAAGTCGTTGTCTGAAAAAGCTCCCTTCTGGCAAATGGTTACGCTAAAAGCGGACATTGATTAACAGCTGTTGTTTTAATCGCGACTGTTTTAACAGCGATAGGTTAAACGGCGATAGTTTTTCTGCGTCGAGTTGACCTTGTAGAGATATCGCCGCGATTCGGCCGACGGGTGCTTTGTGGTCAATGTATCGTAAACTTCGCCCGGCGACATCTTATTGATCAGGCTAACGGCCCTGTACTTATCGCTGGAGAATACGCGCAGCACACTGCCCGCACCACCGTTATACGCCGTAATAACGGCATAGCGACGTGAGGTCGGGTTCTCGATACCACACAGATAGGCATTTTTCAGAATCGCCAGATAAGCCACTCCGGTATCGATGTTATTCTCAGGATCGAATAGGTAGCTGCGGCTCGGCTGCCCCCATTTCCCTTTGCTCTTGAACACATCACGCCCGGCGCTGTGCTGCACTACCTGCATCAATCCTAATGCGTCAGAACGGCTGACTGCGTAAGGGTTGAAGCTGGATTCGGTTTTCATGATCGCTAGAATCAGCGATTCTTCAATATCATAGCGCTCGGAAGCCTGACGAATCAGCGGCAGATATTTATGCGCACGTTTATCCAGATGGTTTGGCACCAGTTGTAAAGTGATGGACCAGATTACATGCAGTCCGAAGGTCCGTTTCTGCAAGCGGTTTTGCAGCAGATAATCGGCAAAGCTGGCGGCGCGCCCTTCCCAGCGAATGAGTTGTCCGGTGTTATCTAACACTTGGCCGTATAGCATTGGTTCACGGCTGATTTGAATGTCATTAGCGTCAGAGTAGAGATCCGTATTGCTGGCGTCATCGCCCATCAACAGTGTGGTTATGATAGCCTGGCGTAAACTCGGGACATAATTGGTCGCTGAAATGGTCTCGACAGTAATCGTACCAGCATCAAAGTTGATATGACTACGGGTTTGATATTGATCGGTATACTTGACGTAATCTTTTGGGCCAGCAATCAGAACTTCGTTCAGGCCCCAGATATTCTCGATGTTGTGATCGAACTGCCCCATCAGAATGTCAAAGGCGTTGGTATCCTTGATGAATTCTTCATTATTGAGATCGCCGCGCTTGCCGGAACAGGAGACCAGAAAGGGGGCAACAAGCAACAACGCTAGCAATTTCTTCATAGATGATTCGTTATAATTCTCTTATTATTAACGGTTCATTAGCAACGCAGTATCATCATAATAGAGACAAAAGAGCCACAAGGCCCTGATATTATGCGCTGGGAGGGGTATAGCCTTCGATGTGGACCTCTTTACCCTCGAACAGGAAATTAATCATCTCTTGTTCCAACAGTTTGCGATGCTCCATGTTCATCATGTTAAGCTTTTTTTCGTTGATCAGCATGGTTTGCTTGGTTTGCCATTGCGCCCATGCCTCTTTCGAAATTTCCTGATAGATGCGTTTGCCCAATTCTTCCGGATAAAGCTGAAAATCCTGCCCTTCGGCTTCACGTTGTAAAAAAGTACAAAAAATGGTTCTGCTCATGCTAATTCCTCTTAGATAACGCGTGCTGGTAAAATCAAACTGCCGCCAGCGTGTAGCGTTAACATACGTAATAATCGTTCCACCGGTGCAGCCAGACCAACGGCTGGCGGTTGCGTCAAGTTATACCAGAGACCGGCCTTTTCCTCCATGCAAGCATGGAGCAAAGCGTGAGGAATGTTAGTGGGTAATGCTAGCCAGAGCGGAACAATTTCCAGATGGAAATGGCTAAAGGTGTGGCGAAATGACACCAATTGCTGCATGTCTGTAACTTTCAGACCGCGTTGTTGCAGCCAAGGTTCCACATCATCATGGGTTTTAAATTGTGGAAAGCAAAACAATCCTCCCCATAATCCGGTCGCAGGCCGCTGTTGCAGCCATACGGCATTACCTCGTTGCAGTAATAGAAACCAGCCGCTTTTTTCCGGTAATGTATTCTTCGGTTTTTTACCCGGATAGCTGGTCCAACTGTGGTTGGCATAAGCGATGCAACCGTTGCTTAGTGGGCAAAGTTCGCATTTAGGGCGGCTGCGGGTGCAGACCATTGCACCTAAATCCATCATCGCCTGATTAAACTGGCTAACGCCCTGTGCGGGCGTAACTTGCTCGCTATGGGACCAGAGCTGGTGCTCAACCTCTTTTTTACCCGGCCAGCCGACTACCGCGTAGCAGCGTGCCAGCACGCGTTTGACATTGCCATCAAGAATTGGGTGATGCTGACCGAGAGAAAGGGACAGCACTGCGCCCGCGGTAGAACGCCCGACACCCGGTAACGCGCAAACGGCGTTCAATGTGGTAGGAAACTCTCCGCCGTGCTGCTCCACTATGGTTTGCGCGGCTTTGTGCAGGTTGCGCGCACGTGCGTAATAACCCAGTCCGGCCCACAGATGCAGCACCTCATCTAAGGGGGCGGAAGCAAGGGTACGTATATCGGGAAAGCGTGCAATAAAACGTTGAAAATAGGGGATAACCGTGGTGACCTGAGTCTGTTGTAACATGATCTCGGAGAGCCACACGGTATAAGGGGTTTTCTCTTTTTGCCACGGCAGCGTCTTACGGCCATAGCACTCATACCATGCTAACACCTGCTGCGCGAACGGCTGCGCTTGCATCATAAAAGAGCCACTCTCTTGCCGGGTGAAAAGTCTGACAGCGATTCCAGCACAGAGTTAATGTGCTGTAAACTGGAACTTTCCGAGGTATCCTACTTGCTAAACCGCGGTATTATTGCATAATGCGCCTTTCTTTGGGCGAATTTGAACAGGCCATCGGCACATGCTTTCTATGATCAATAACGTCATTTCACCGGAAATTGATGAGGATGGGCGTCCGTTGCGCCGTATTCGTAGTTTTGTGCGCCGTCAAGGACGTTTAACCAATGGTTAACCAATGGATATCAGCAGGCGCTGGATAACTACTGGCGCGTGATGGGGTAGAGTATCAGGCACAAGCGCTCTATTTTACCGCGCTTTTCGGGCGCGAAGCGCTGACGGTATTTGAAATCGGGTTTGGCATGGGAGCGTCGCTGGTCAGCATGGAAGAGCAACACCCTGAGCAAAAAATTTTAGGGATGTTGAGGTTCATCTTCCCGGTTTCGGTGCGCCTGCCTGGCAGAAGCGCAGGAAGCTACTCTGAGCAATCTGCGCGTAATGTGTCATGATACGGTAGAAATGCTGAAGCAGATGATTCCCGATGGGTCGCTGGCCATGGTACAGCTCTTTTCCCTTATCCTTGGCATAAAGCACGCCATAATGAACGTCGTATTGTATAAAAAGCCTTTGTGGAGCGGGTGTACTGCGCAAGTTAGCTAAGGGGGCGTGTTTCATATGGCGATAGATTGAGACCCTTATATGCGGAACATATGATTGAGGTCATGCGCGATGTGGCCGGATACCGTAATCTCTCTGCCACACAGGACTACGTTCCTCGCCCATCGTCTTGCCCGTTAACCAAGTTCAAAGCGCGCGGCCAGCAAGTTAGGCCACGGAGTGTGGGATCTTATGTTTGAGAGGATAGAATAATGGCACAAAAAACGCAGTCGTCGTTTGCGGAACAAAGTTACTCATTGATAAGTTTCATGAACTGGGCTTTTCGGTAAGCTGGCGTTTAGCTGAGATCACTTCGGTAAAAACCATTGATGCCACTCTGGATAAGTTTGTTGACGATGTGATTGATCCGGCTGGTCTGGCATTTGAAGGCAGCGGTTATCTGCACTGGGAAGGGTTGATCTGCTTATAAATGACTGACCATTGCACCGATGCAAGAGGTTAAAGTTAGCGAACTGTTCAATATCTGGTGTGAATCTGCCAGAAAATCTGCTCTCCTGATTCTGTTTTATAGGATAACGACATGTTGCGATTCGGTAATGCTCTCTCTGCTGGCTTTATTGTCCTGGCAGACACAGGTGCGTATCAATGTGAAGTGAATCCGCAGGATGACATCTTCATTGCACAGCAACAGATGCAGGTAGTTGGCACAAGTGGCAATCTGGTGATTTCTCGCCGCAGGGCGATTTCATCCGCAACCAGACGGCGTTAACGCTTACTGCGGCACAGCGTCAGCAAGCGAAAGGGTATCAAAGCGGATTTGCGTCAGCAACTGCCATGGATTGAGCAGGACGCACAGGCGTATCTGGAAAAGCGCGAGTGGCGCTGGTGTGTTATTGCGAAGAAACTGGAAAGTGACAGCAATGTACGTGCCCAGCTGACTACGTTGGATATCCAATTCAAGCAGCAGATGGCGCGCATTCTCAAGCCATGCCAGCGATAGCATTGCATTTCATCACCAGGCTGTCAAACAAGTGATGCAGGATGGCCGCCAGTTGGTGCAGCAAGCCCTTAGAAGACAGCCTGAACGAGATGAATGTAAAAGCAGCTTTTCAGCGGCTGCAATCCGTTGCAGGCGATGATGGGTAACCTTGGCAACCTGCAACAAACGATTCAAACCGAGTGAAATAGCCAGGAGCTTACGCTCCACAGCGCTTTGGCAAGGATGTATGCCATCCGGTCATTTCACTGGAAAATCAGCATAAGCAGTTGATTAAATCCCTGCCGAATTGTATTGCGCTACTCTGATAAAAGTAGGTATTTCGTCAGAGTGGCTTTTTTATGCCCTCACTTCATACCCAGCACTTGGCAAGGCACATAGCCGATTTATGAATCATTCATTCAATAACCTAATACATCATCAAACGTAATACTCACGTTTGATGTAAGTACCGATAAGCCTATCGTGCATTTCGGATTACGATTGAGGCGTTTCAATCGGTTGCACAGCGTGCAGATT